>RKSH01000029.1 GCA_007570945.1 Gammaproteobacteria bacterium
GGGGCGGCGGGAGGGGGTGGCATTTTCGCTGCCGGTTACGTTAAGGTAGGATAATCTTTCACCCTAAAAACGGAGGAGTGCAACAATGAAAAATCAAGCGCAATTTCTGCCGCTGACGGCGGCGCTGGCGTTGGCGCTGGCTTGCCAGCCGGCCCTGGCCCAGGACAACCTGGAAAAACTGTCCAATTTCCGCACCACCGGCACCTCGCTGGAGATTCCGACCGTGCCGCAAGGTGGCATGAAAGCGGAAAACCTGCGCCGCATCGCCGCGCGGGTCAACCTGCCGCCGGGTTTTAAGGTCGGCCTGTTTGCCGTGGTTCCCGACGCGCGCCACATGGCGGTGGGCAACAACGCATCGGTGGTGTTTGTGGGCACCCGCAAAAACCGGGTGTGGGCGGTGACCGACCGCGATTCCGACCGGGTGGCCGATGAGACCAAGGTGTTCGCGCCGAGTCTGGACTTCAAGGTGCCCAACGGCGTGTGCTTCAGCAACGACGGATTTCTGTTCGTCGCCGAGCACAACCGGGTGCTGATTTTTCCCGCCGCCGAGTTTTTTTACGAGAGCCCCGATGTGGCCGCTTTCGTGGTGGCCAAACAGTTAATTCCGCCGGAGGAGGAGTCCTACAACCATGGCGCGCGCGTCTGCCGCATCGGGCCGGACGATCATCTGTACATTTCCCTGGGGCAGCCGTACAACGTCTCGCCGCCGGAAAAGATGGAACTGTATGACCGAATCGGCATCGGCGGAATCATCCGCATGACCCGCGACGGCAAGGAGCGGACGGTGGTGGCGCGCGGCGTGCGCAACTCGGTGGGCATGGATTTTCACCCGGACAACGGCCAGTTGTGGTTCACCGACAACCAGGTGGACGGCATGGGCGATGACATTCCGCCCGGCGAGTTGAACCGGGTCACCGGCGAGGGGCAGCATTTCGGTTTTCCGTGGTTCGGCGGCGGTGATGTCCGCACCAATGAATACCGTGATTCCGCGCCGCCCAAGGACACCGTTTTTCCGGAAGTGGAAATGGTCGCGCATGCCGCCGACCTGGGCATGACGTTTTACACCGGCAAACAGTTCCCGCAAAAATACCGCGGCGGAATTTTTATCGCGCAGCACGGCTCGTGGAACCGCACCACGCCGGTGGGGGCGAGGGTGATGTTCACCGCGCTTAACGACGACGGCTCGGCCGGCAAGACCGAGGTTTTTGCCGACGGTTGGCTGGACGAGGAAACCGGGGAATACTACGGCCGGCCGGTGGATGTGGCGCAGTATCTGGACGGCTCGCTGCTGGTTTCCGATGACAAGGCCGGGGCGGTGTACCGCATTTGGTATGAGGGCGAATGACCGCCGCCCGGTTGCTGTCGGTGACGCTCGCCGCGGCGCTCGCGCTGGCGGCGTCAGCGTCACCGGCGGCCGACCGCGCGGCCGGGCGCGCCAAGGCGAAAATGTGCATTGCCTGCCACGCCATCAACGGCGCCAGTTTGCGCCCCGACGCGCCCCACTTGTGGGGCCAGGTGGAGCTTTATCTGGCTGAGCAGTTGCGCGCCTACCGTTCCGGCGAGCGCAAAAGCGAGGTGATGAAAATCATCGCCGCGCCGCTGAGCGACGAGGACATTGACAACCTCGCCGCCTGGTTCGCCGGCATTCCGGTGGCGGTGGAGCCGGTCGAATAACATGCCGCGCCCGGCGGTGAGGGCGGGGGCGGCAAAAAACACAGGGGCGATTCGCCAGCCCGTTCTTTGGCGAAAACCAACCGGAGAGAGAAAATGAAAGCAAACAAAAAACCCTCGGCGCAAGCGGCGCGGCGCAATTTCCTGCGCGCCGGCGCGCTGGCCGGCGGCGCCGTTTTGGCGGCGCCCCATGTGCGCAACGCGGTGGCGGCGGAGACCGCCACGTGGAAAGTGCAAAGCTCCTGGCCCGGCGGGCTGGGGCTGCAGCTGTTCAAGGACTGGTGCAATTCCATCATTGAAAAAACCGGCGGCGAACTGGAGTTCAAGCCGTTCGGGGCGAAGGACGTGGTGGGCGACTTCAGCCTGTATGACGCGGTTAAAAACGGCGTTCTGGAGGCGGCCAATCCGTTCACCATTTACTACCAGAACGAGTTGCCCCTCGGTTCTTTTCTCAGCTCCTACCCCATGGGGCTGCGCAACCCGCACGAGTGGGATGTGTTTTACTACGGCCTGGGCGGGATTGACATCGTCCGCAAGGCATATGCCCGGCTGGGCATGCATTTTGTGGGCATCATCCACCACGGCCCCAACATTATCCACTCCAAGGTGCCGATTAACTCCTTTGAGGATTTTCGCGGCCGCAAGATTCGCGCGCCGGGGGGCATGGTGTCCAAACTGTTCACCGCCGCCGGCGCCAGCACCACCACCCTGCCGGGCAGCGAGATTTTTCCGGCGCTGGAAAAAGGCACCATTGACGCCGCCGACTATGTGGGGCCGGCCATCAACTACGACCTCGGCTTCCACCAGGTGACCAATTACGTTTCCATGGGACCGCCGGGGTTCATGTCCATTTACCAGCCGGTGGACCTGATGGACCTCACCGTCGGCATGCGCCACTGGAATGCGCTGTCGCCGGCCATGAAACTGTTCGTGGAGAACGAGGTGCATGCGTACTCCGACCTGCACCACGCGGCCATTCAGAAAGCCGACCAGGAGGCGTGGCCCAAACTCACCGCCGCCGGCACCCGCGTCACCCGGCTGTCCGAGGCGGATGTGGAAAAATTCACCGCGTTGGCGGTGCCCATTTGGTTTGAGTGGGCCAAGAAATCACCCGAGGCCGCGCAGGCTTTCAAAATCCAGTTGGACTACATGATGTCCGGTTCGCTGGGCTATGTGACCAAGCGCATGATCCGGGGGTATTCGCTTTAATCCCCCGGCGCGGCGCTTCGGACGGTGCGGCGGAATAAAGAGAACGGCACATGCCTGACATCACTTTTATTCTGCCGCACTGGATTTACTGGGGCGGCATTGCCGCCGTCCCGGTTTTTTTCATGCTGGCGTCAAGGCGGGCGCCGGCGCGCGGTTTTTCGCCCGGGCTGTCGCTGCCCCTCGCCTATTTTTTCTGGGCCATCAGCGGCTTTATGGGCATTCACCGCCTGTACCTGAAAAGTTGGGGGGCGGCGGTTTTTATCGCGCTGTTTGTCGGCGTGATTTTTTGCAACCACGAGGCGCGGCTGACCCGCAACGAGCACTCCATTGCCAAGAACGAGGTCTTTAATATTGCGCATGACCTGAGGCGCGCGCAGGACGACGACCTGCCGGCCGCGGCCATCGCCCGGTTGCAGCGCGACCAGGAAGCCGGCGCCGTTCGCGAGCGGGAACTGGCGGCGCGGCTGGAGAATTGGCGGCGCGCCTCCTCGGTCATTGCGCTGGTGGTTTTGTGCCTGTTGGCGGCGGAGGCTTTTTTGATGCCGGCCACGGTGCGCCGGGCGCGCGCGCGGCTGGCGGCGGCGGCAAGCGATGCGCCGCATCCGTCCTCCACCCTCACCGAAGCCGCCGCTGTTCTGCGCCCGGTGGACGGCGGACGGTTTGTGCGCGCGGTTTCCCGAATTAATTCCGTCACCGGCGAGTTCGCCACCTACTGGACGGTCATCGCGGTGTTTGTTTTTTACTACGAGGTCATCGCCCGCTATATTTTTAACTCGCCCACCATCTGGGCGCACGAAAGCATGTTTCTGCTGTTCGGCATGCAGTACATGCTGGCCGGCGGTTTTTGCCTGCGCGAGAACGCCCATGTGCGGGTGGATGTGATTTACATGCACTTGTCGCTGAGGGCGCGGGCCATGGCCGACCTGGCCACCTCGGTGTTCTTTTTCATCTTCACCGTCTCCCTGCTGGTCACCGGCTGGATTTTCTTTTCCGATTCTTTCGCCATGCGCCAGGTTTCCTTCACCGAGTGGGAGATTCCGTACTGGCCGATTAAGTTTGCGCTGCCCCTGGGCGGGGCGCTGATTGTTTTGCAGGGCGCGGCGCATGTGCTGCAGAACATCGCCGTGTTGCGCGGCGGGAAAAGCCATGGGCATTGAGATCGACATTTTCTGGCTGACCATCGTCATGTTCGGCTCCCTGGCGGCGCTGCTGATGCTGGGGCTGCCGCTGGCTTTCGTCACCGGCGGACTGGCCTGCGTTTTTCTTTTTGTGTTCGGCGACTCCAGCGCGCTGAACATCATCCCCTCGCGCCTGTATCCGCTGATGACCGACTACCAGTTGACCGCCATTCCCATGTTCATCTTCATGGCCTCCATGCTGGAGCGCGCCGGGGTGATCGAGGAACTGTTCGACATGGTTTACAAAATGCTCGGCGGCCTGCGCGGCGGCCTGGCCAGTTCCACCGTCATCGCCTCCACTTTGCTGGCCGCCATGTGCGGGGTGATTGGCGCCACCGAGGTGACCATGGGTTTAATCGCGCTGCCGGCCATGCTGCGGCGCGGCTACAGCAGCACCATCGCCTGCGGCTCCATTTTGGCCGGCGGCACTTTGGGCATTTTAATTCCGCCCTCCATTTTGGCCATCCTGTTCGCCGTGGTGGCGCAGCAGTCGGTGGGCGAACTGTTCATCGGCGCGGTGGTGCCGGGGCTGATTTTGTCGGCCATGTATATCGCCTACATCACCCTGCGCTGCGGCTGGAACCCGGGCATGGGCCCGCCGCTGGCCGTCGCCGAGCGCGTGTCCGGGGTGGAAAAATTGCACCTGCTCAAAAACCTCGCCGCGCCCATCGCGCTGGTGACCATCGTGCTGGGGGTGATTTTCACCGGCGTGGCGACGCCGGTGGAGGCCGCCGGCATCGGCAGTTTCGGCGCCATGGTGGTGTCGGCCATTCACGGCCGCCTGACCATCGCCAACATCCGCGCCGCCGCCGTCTCCACCATGAAAGTCACCGGCATGGTGCTGTGGATTATTTTCGGCGCCACTTTGTTTGTCGGTTTTTACATTTTTAACGACGGCCAGGAATTCGTAAACCGCGCCCTCACCGGGCTCGGCCTTGAGCCCTACGGCATTCTGATTTTGATGATGGTGATTTTGGTGGTGCTGGGCATGTTTCTGGACTGGGTGGGGATTCTGCTGCTGGCGGTGCCGATTTTCATTCCGGTGATTAAATCCCTGACTTTTGACGGCGTCTTCGGCCTGCCCGGGGTGGCCGCCGATGAGCTGGCGCTGTGGTTCGGCGTGGTTTACATGGTGAACATGCAGATGTCGTTTCTCAGCCCGCCTTTCGGCTACGCGCTGTTTTACTTAAAGAGCGTGGCCCCGCCGCAGGTGACCATGATGCAGATTTACAAATCCTCGCTGCCGTTCCTGCTGTTGCAGGCGAGCGGACTCGCGCTGTGCATTATTTTCCCCGAAATCGTCCTGTGGCTGCCGCGCATGGTGTACGGCTGAGGGCCGGGCCTCACCGCCAGCACTCGGCGGTGGCGTCCTTGTTGTCCTTGTCGGCGGCGGCGCGGACGCCGCTGGCGGCGAGGGTGAATTTGCGGCAAGCGCCGTCGGTGGCCTGCAGGCCGGTGGCGGTGGCCACGGCCTGGTAGGCGGCGGCGTTGGCGCCGGGGGCGATGCTGAGGGTGTAGTGGCCGGCCGGCGACCGGGCGGCGGCGCCGAGGGCGGTGAGGGTGGCGGCGTAAGTCAGGTGCTCCCGGTGGTGGCGCTCCTGCAGCGCGGCGATGCGGGTGAGGGCGATGAGGGCGTCGCTGCGGCGCGCGCGGCGGGCATGGTCGTCGTAGGCGGCGACGGCGAAGGCGGCAAGCGCGGCGATGATGGCGGCCACCGCGGCCAACTCCACCAGCGTAAACCCGCGCGCGTTTTTAACCACCGTCCCGCCTCCAGTAGGTGCGGCTTGCGCCGCTCAGGTCACCGCTGAAGTCTTGCGCGGCGCAGAAGGCGATGCCCTGGTGGATGCCGCCGGCGGCGATATTAAAGTGGTGCCGGCCGATGCCGGCGTCCACCTCCTCATCGCCGTCGCAGTCCACCGGTTCAAATTGGTGGGTGATGGAGACGGTGGTGCCGCCGATGGAAACGGTGCGCCCGACCCCGGCGTTGAATTTGCCGGCCATGGCCGCGGCGATCGCCGACTCGGCGGCGGCGAATCGGAGTTCGCCGTCGCGCAGGTTGCGCGCCATCTGCTGTTCCAGCGCGGCCACATTGCCGGCCGCGAGGGCCGCCGCGGTCATCGCCAGCACAAAGGCGAGGTTGGAGGCGAGCACCACGCCGCCTTGCCGGGCGCGCGCCGTCACCGGTTGCGCAACTTGACGGTGGCGCCCGCCACCCGCCGCATCACGCGCAGATTCGGCGGGTTCACGGTGCGGTCCAGCACGTTGTAGGTGGCGGTGTCCACCGGCAGGCCGCCGTATTCGCGGTGCGGGTTATCGGCCACGCGCGCGCTGCTGAGGCTGCGCACCAGCAAGCCGATGCGCACCGCGCGCACCGTGGCGCCGGCGGTGATGTCCTCACTGTAACGGTCTATGCCGCCGTCGCCATCGCTGTCCAGGCCGTACAGCACGCGCAGGTATTCCACGCCCTCCAGCAGCGGCTCGCTGAGTTTGTATCTGGCGCGGGCGGCGTCCCATTCGCGGACATACAGCACGCTCATGCCGGCCGAGTTGCGGGCCACGCGGTATTCACGGCGGCGCAACTTTGCCGGCGGCGCGTTTGCCGCGCAGTCCAGATGCAGGGCGTGCGCGGCCTCACCCTCGGCAAACAGCGCGTAGTTCACCGCCACCGTGTCGCCGCGAAATTGGTTCTTTTGCACCGCCGACAAGGCCGGGGAACCGGCGGCGCAGCCGAAGCCGGCCAGGCGCAGGTCGCGGCTTAGAAACTGCAGCGCAAAACGCGCGTTGTCGTTCAGCCGCGCGCGGGCGTGCAGGACGGCGTTGTGGCGGCCGCTGTCGGCGAACATCACCGCCGCCCCGGCCACCACGAACAAACCCAGCGCCAGCGCCGCCAGCAGTTCCACCAGGCTGAAGCCGCGCGCGTTCACAGTTGCGCGTTCCAGGTGAGGGTTTCCCGGCCGCCGGCGCCGGCGCGCGTCCACTTGACGGTGATGGTGACGGCGCGCGCCGTGGTCACGCTGACCGCGGCCTCGCCGCCGGGAAGTTTTGCGCCCACCTCGGCGAACCAGCAGGCGAGGTCGTTGGCCGCCGATGCGGCCAGGTGATTGCACGCGGCGCTGCTGCCGGTTGCGTTGTAGGAAGCGGCGGCGGCGGGGTTGGCGCGGATGCGCTCGGTGAGGTCGACGGCGAGCTGCACGGCGCGGGAGTGCGCCGCCGCATCGCCCACCATGCGCGCCGACCAGGTTTGCAATGAGGCCAGCCCGACCAACGCGACGCCAAGCACCGCCGCCGAGACCAGCACCTCGGTCAAGGTGAACCCCCGCTGGCGCGGCGGCAATTGTAATTGGGGAGAAAGGAACATGACCCTCCCTGGCGGATGAAAGATGCGCGCACCATAATGTGATGGCGGTGGCGGTGTCAAGCGGATTTTGCGTCCGCTGAAACTTGACGGCGTATTTGTCGGTCGGCGAATTGCCCGGCGGGATGGCGGCGACGGGCGGC
>RKSH01000129.1 GCA_007570945.1 Gammaproteobacteria bacterium
CGGTCAAACTCACCATCACCATCCTCCGCGCCTACCAGTATTTGGTGTCGCCGTTGCTTGGGGCGAACTGCCGTTATTTTCCCACTTGCAGCCAGTATGCGGTGCAGGCGGTGCGGCGGTTTGGGGTTTGGCGCGGGGGGTGGCTGGCTTTGCGGCGGGTGGGGCGGTGCCATCCGCGCGGCGGGTGCGGTGATGATCCGGTGCCGGAAGTTTACCGCTGGTGGGGGCGTGCCTGATTTAACCGGTGATTCTTTTTAAGAACCCCGGTTTGATGTGTTGTTCCATCGCATCGGCGAGGCGCTCAATGTTTGCGTCGCGCACCGCGCGGTAGTCGCGGGTTTTTTGCGGCTGCAATCCGGCCCAGCGCAGCAGCGCATCGCGGGCATCAGTGTGGTCGAACAAACCGTGCAGATAAGTGCCGAGGACTTGCCCATCCGCCGACATTGCGCCGTCACCATCGCCATCGTCGAGCATCACCGCCGGCCGCGCCAGTGCGGCGCCGCTGGTGACGCCCATGTGAATTTGGTAGCCGCTGACCGCCGCGTTTTCCAGCGCGAGTTTTCCCTCGCTTTGTTTTAGGTTTTTTGCCGGGGCGATGGTGGTTTCCATGTCCAGCAGGCCGAGGCCGGCGCTTTCGCCGGGCGCGCTCTCAAGGCCGCCGGGGTCGCGCAAAGTTTTGCCGAGCATCTGAAAGCCGCCGCAGATGCCGATGAGTTTGCCGCCGTAGCGCAGGTGTTTTTGCAGCGCGGCATGCCAGTTGTTGTGCAGCAGCGCGGCCAGGTCCTCGCGCACATTTTTACTGCCGGGCAGCACCACCAGGTCGGCCGGCGGCATCCCGTCTTCCGGCCGCGCCCAAGTGACGTTCACCTGGGGATGCAACACGAGCGGGTCCAGATCGGTGTGGTTGGCGACGCGCGGCAGTCTCGGCGCAACGACCCTCAGCCGCGCACCGCCGTTATCTTCACCGTCACCCTCACCGCCGTGCATCGCGAGCGAATCCTCCGCCTCCAGATGCAGGCCGGGCAAAAACGGCACCACGCCGGCCACCGGTTTGCCGCTGTATTTTTCCAGCCAGTCCAGCCCCGGCTGCAAAATGGCAAGGTCGCCGCGAAAGCGGTTGATGACCATGCCAACCACCCGTTGTTTTTCCGCCGGCGAGAGCAGCGCGAGGGTGCCGGCGAGGTGGGCGAACACGCCGCCGCGGTCAATGTCGGCCACCAGCCACACTTCACAGTCCGCCAATTCCGCGAAACCCATGTTGGCGATGTCGCCGTCGCGCAGGTTTATCTCGGCCGGGCTGCCGGCGCCTTCCGCCAGCACCACATCATGCGCCGCCGCCAGCCTGTGGTAGGACTCCAGCACCGCGCCGTGCAGTTTTTTTTTGCATGCGTGGTAGTCGCGCGCGCTCAGGTCGGCGAACACCCGGCCCTGCACCACCACCTGCGCGCGGCCGTCGGCGGTGGGCTTCAGCAGCACCGGGTTCATGTCGCTGTGCGGCGCCACGCCGGCGGCCTCGGCCTGCACCGCCTGGGCGCGGCCGATCTCACCGCCGTCCACCGTGACCGCGCTGTTGTTGGCCATGTTTTGCGGCTTGAACGGCGCCACCGAAACTCCGCGCCGCCGCAACAGGCGCGCCACGCCGGTGACCACGGCGCTCTTGCCGGCGCTTGAAGTGCAACCCTGGATCATCAGGGTGCGGCGGTTCATTTTTGTTTCCGCGCTTGCACCTCGTCGGTTTTGATGATGTCAAACGTCTGCGAGCGAAACTCGCGGCGGATGAGCACCACCAGAACCCAGGTGGAGGCGATGATAAACAGCACCGGATTAACCAGCCAGCAGAAAGCGGCGAGGGCGAAGAAGTAGGCGCGCAACCCCTTGTGAAAGTGGCGCCCGGAAAGACTGTATAAACGCGCGATGCGGTCGGCGAAATCTTCGGCCGCCGCGTTCAGTTCCGCATCGCGCGGCGCCGCGCCGACCATGATGGAGCAGTTGGAGCACAGGCGGTAGCACCAGGCGAACTTGAAGAAGGCGTAGACAAAAATCAGGATGAGCAGGACGATTTTAATTTCCCACGCCGTGCGCGACACCGGCGCGCCGAGGGGCAGGTAGTCCATCACCGAAATCACCTCTTCGGTCGCGCCCAGCACCGTCAGCAGCCCGCCCACCAGCAGAATGGAAGTGGAGGCAAAAAATAAAATGCCGTTCACCAGCGAGGCATGAATCTGCGTGTCCACCATGCGCATCTCGCGCAAAATCATGTTGCGCATCCACCGCCGCCGATGCTGGTGCATGTGGCCGCTGACGCTGCGCTTATGCCAGCGGCTGTGGTCCACCAGCAACGCATACCCGACCCAGCAGACAAAAAACCACCCGACCGCGACATAATCCAGCGGCGTAAAGTCGGGGAGCATGCAACGATTGTAACACGGCCGCGGCCGCCGCCAATCCGCCGCTTTAGAATGGCGGCGACGGGCGGCAGGCCTCTCCGGCCGCCCGCCGCCGTGGGCGATTTAGAAGCGCAACTCGCCGGTGAGCAGGTTGGCGGCGTTGATGCCGTTGTCGGCGGCGAGGTTCAGGCCGAGGCTGAGTGGGCCGGCGG
>RKSH01000055.1 GCA_007570945.1 Gammaproteobacteria bacterium
TGCTCGGCTTCAAGGCGGACTCTTTCGCGCTCGGCGGCGGCCAGGCGCCGCTGCTCCTCCTCGGCGGCGATTTGGGCCAGGGCGCGGTTCATCGCCTCCGCATCCACCACCGCGGCCTGCACCACCGTCCCCGCCCTTGGCGCGGGTGGGGGTTTTGCCACCGGCGCGCCGCCGATATGCAGGGTGAGGCCCAGCGCCACCGCCAGCACCGCATGCACCGCCACCGCGTACAACAGCGCCTTGGCGCCGAGCAGTAAACGGTTGCGCGCCACGTCCTGACACCGCCGCCGGGCTTATTGGCCGGGACCGGGGCCGGCGGCGGGCGGGTGCGTGATTAAACCGACATTCGGCGCGCCGGCCTGCTGCAATGCGAGCATCGCCCGCACCACCGATTCATATGCCGCCTCGCGGTCGCCGCGCACAAAGAACAGCGCGCCGGCGTTGTGGCGCAAAACGGCGGCGGCCCTGTCGCGCACTTCCCGTGGCGTGGACGGCTTGCTGTCCCGGTTGGTGAACAGCCGCCCGCCGCGGTCCACATGCACGATGAAGTGCTCGCGCTGCGCGTCGGCCTCCACCCGCCTTGCATCGGCGCGCGGCAAATCCACCTTCACCCCCTCGGTCAAAAGCGGCGCGGTGATCATGAAAATCACCATCAGCACCAGCATCACGTCGATATACGGCACCACGTTAATCTCGCTCATCACGCGCCGGCCCCGGCGGTGGCTGCGGTGGCGGATTGGCGGCGGCACAACTCAGCCGCCGGCGGCGGAGTGGCTTTGGCGGTTGACCAGACTTAAGAATTCCTCCATGAACAATTCATAACGGTTCACCAATTGCTCCGCCGAGTTGGAGAATTTGTTGTACGCAATCACCGCCGGGATGGCGGCGAACAGGCCCATGGCGGTGGCGATCAACGCCTCGGCGATGCCGGGCGCCACCGCGGCAATGGTGGCCTGCTCCATGGCGCCGATGGCGCGGAATGAGTTCATGATGCCCCACACGGTGCCGAACAAACCGACGTACGGGCTGGTGGAACCGACTGTTGCGAGGAACGACAGCCCGCTTTCCAGCGTCTCCACCTCGCGCCCCAGGGCGACGCGCATGCTGCGGTGCACGCCGTCCACCAAATCGGGGCCGGGACGCGCCGGCGCCTTGGACAAGCGCTTGTACTCACGGTAGCCGGCGACGAAAATGCTGGCCATGCCCTCCGGCTCGCGGCCGCGCCGCGGCTGGCGCCATTCCTGGTAAAGCTGCCCGAGGTTGCCGCAGGGCCAGAACTCATCCTCAAAAATTTCCGAGGCCAGGCCCAGGTCGCGGAACGTAAACCACTTGCGAAACACCACCGTCCACGAAACCACCGACGCCAACAGCAACAGCAGCATCACCGCTTGCACCAGCAAACTGGCGTTGGCGGCCAACTGCAAAATGGAAAGCGATTCCGAAGTGGTGGAGATTTCCCCGAGCAATTCCATGGCGCAAATATAACACCGTCGCCGCGCGGCCGCCGCTTGCGCGATTCAAACCATCATTGCGGGCGCTGCAACCACCGTTTCCACATGTCGCACCATGACTTTCACTGTCCGGCCAAGCGCAACCCGGCCAGCCGCTGCAAACCGTTCAGCATCAGGAACAGCAGCGGCCAGGCCGGCGCCGCGGTGAGGACCGGCAGCAGGTCGGTGAAGTCCGGCTCGCCGGCGCCGGCGGCGGCGCGCACCAACGCCGACACCAACTGCTCCAGCGCCACCGGCAGCGGCACCAGGCAGGCTTGCTGCCACAGATGGTACATGCGGAAGCGGCGGCGCTGCCACACCACCAAAAAAGCGGCGGCGCACTTCGCCAGCGCCTGCTGGCCCAGCAGCGTGGCCTCCAGCACATCGGCGGCCAGGCCGGTGAAAAACCCCAGCCCGACCCCGGCCAAGCGCGGCGCCGCCACGCACCAGTACAGCGTCACCAGCGTCACCCAGTTCGGCGTCCACACCGCCACCGCCGGCGGCAACGGCAGCGCCTGCAAGATGAACGCCGCCGCCAGCGACAGCGGAATCACCCACACGCCCCGGCGCAAACCGCTCATGGCGAGTCCCCGGCCGCCGGCGGCGGGTCCACCGTTGCCCGGTGCAACAGGACCACCTCTTTCAGGTAGTCCAACTGTGCAACCGGCGCTGCCGCCACCGCCAAAGTGTTCTCGCGGTCGTCGCTCAGCACCGACACCACCCGCGCCACCGGGTGGCCGGCCGGGAAGCGGCGGCCGAGGCCGGAGGTGACCAGCAGGTCGCCCTCCTTGATGTCGGCCTGCTGCGATAGGTGCGGCACACTGAGCGCGCCGCGTACGCCGCCGCCGTAGACCACCGCTTGCAAACCGTTGCGCGCCACCTGCACCGGCACCGAGTGGCTGCTGTCGGTGAGCAGGGTGACGGTGCTCTTGCGCAGGCCGGCCGCCGTCACCTGGCCCACCACGCCGAAGGCATCCAGCGCCAACTGGCCGGGGAATACGTTGTCGGCGCGGCCGCGGCTTAGAATAATCTTCTGCTCCGCCGAGCGGCTGAGGTTCACCGGCGCCAACTCGGCGAACAGGGTGATGGAGGGCCCGCCGCCGGCGTCCAGCAGCAGGCGGCGCAGGCGGCGGTTTTCTTTCTCAAGAAATTCATGGCGCGGCATTTGCGCGCGCAACAAGACATTGGCGCGGCGCAGTTGGGCATTGCGGCGCAGCAGTTCCTCGCGGTCAAGGTAGGCGCCGTACAGCCACTGCCCGAAACCGGCCGGCAATGCGGCGGCATCAAACACCGCCTCGGTTGCGGTGGCCGCATGGCCGCGCACCTGGGCGACCACGCCGAAGCGCCGGTCGGCGGCAACCAGCGCCGCCGCCAGCGCCGTGAACACCAGCAAGCGGACGATGGCGGCGCGCAGCGAACTTTCGTAGATGTCTTCCACGGCCGGGCGCGGCGCGGGCGGCGGGCGGCCTCAGTCGACCAGCACTTGCCGCAGCACGTCCATCTCTTCCAGCGCGCGGCCGCAACCGCGGGCGACGCAGGTCAGCGGATCCTCGGCAATAATCACCGGCAGGCCGGTCTCCTGCATCAGGCGGCGGTCAATGTCGCGCAGCAGCGCGCCGCCGCCGGCCACCACCACGCCGCGGTCGCCGATGTCGGCGCTGAGCTCCGGCGGCGCCTGCTCCAGCACATGGCGGATGCAGGTGAGGATGGCCTGCATGGGCGCGTTCAGGGCCTCGTACGCCTCGCCGCTGGTAATCACCAGGCTGCGGGTGAGGCCTTCGGTGACGTCGCGGCCGCGAATCTCCATCTCGCGGTGCTCGGATTTGCTCCACACCGTGCCGATGGTTTTTTTCAGCCGCTCGGCGGCCAGGGTGCCGATATGCACGCCGTGGCGGTGGCGCAGGTAGTTGATGATGGCCTCGTCAAAGGCGTCGCCGGCGGTGCGCAGCGACTGGGCGTACACCATGCCGCCCAGGGAGATGATGCCGACCTCGGTGGTGCCGCCGCCGATGTCCAGCACCATGGAACCCACCGGGTCGGCCACCGGCAGGTTGGCGCCGATGGCCACCGCCATGGCCTCCTCAATTAAGTGCACCTCGCGCGCGCCGGCGCCCAGGGCCGACTCGCGGATGGCGCGGCGCTCCACCTGGGTGGAACTGCACGGCACGCAGATAATGATGCGCGGGCTGGTGAAGAATTTGCGGTTCTGCACCTTGAGGATGAAGTACTTCAGCATCGCCTCGGTGACGGTGAAGTCGGCGATGACGCCGTCCTTCATGGGGCGGATGGCGTTGATGTTGCCGGGCGTGCGGCCCAGCATTAACTTGGCGTCGCGGCCGACGGCGAGAATGGAGCGGCTGTCGCCGCGGCGTTCGCCTTCGCGCACCGCGACCACCGACGGTTCGTCAAGGACGATGCCCTTCTCGCGGACGTAGATCAGCGTGTTGGCGGTGCCAAGGTCAATCGCCAGGTCGTTTGAGAAGAGTCCGAAAAGTTTTTTCAGCATGGCGTTGCTCTCCCGCCGGGTTGTGTTAAACCGCCGCCACACGCGGCCCGCGCATTCAATCCGCGCGGGTGGCATAATGGCGGCCATGTCGTTTTCCCCCGCTGATGTCGGCAAAGTGGCCCGCCTGGCGCGCCTATCGCTCAGCGCCGCAGAAGTCCGCGCCTACGCCGGCGACCTGTCGCGCATCCTGGCGATGCTGGACCGCGTGGACACCGTGGACACCGCGCACATCACGCCGCTGTGGCATCCCGGCCGGCAGTCGTTGCGGATGCGCGCGGACTCGGTCAGCGAGGAAAACCGGCGCGATGAGTTTCAACAAGCCGCGCCGGCCGTCGAGCGGGGATTATACCTTGTCCCGCGCGTGCTTGGGTAGCCCCGCCATGCCCGCCGCCCGCACCATCGCCGGCCTCGCCGCAATGCTGAGAAGCGGGGAAACATCCAGCCGCGACCTGTGCCGCGAAACCATCGGCCGCATCCGCGCCCGCGCCGACCTGAACGCCTTCATCACCATCGCCGAGGACGCCGCCCTCGCCGAGGCCGGCCGCGCCGATGCATTGCTCAGCGGCCAGGGTGAGGGCGACGGCGCGCGCAACAGAGCGGGCGACGGCGCCCTTGGCGCCCTCACCGGCATCCCCATCGCCCACAAGGACATTTTCTCCACCTTTGGCGTGCGCACCACCTGCGGCTCGCGCATGCTCGCCGAGTACATCCCGGCTTTCGACGCCACTGTGGTCGCCAATCTCAAGGCGGCCGGCGCCGTCACCATCGGCAAGACCAACATGGATGAATTCGCCATGGGCTCCTCCAACGAAAACTCCTTCTTCGGCGCGGTCGCCAATCCATGGGATGCCGCCACCGTTCCCGGCGGCAGCTCCGGCGGTTCGGCGGCGGCGGTCGCCGCGCGGCTGCTGCCGGCCGCCACCGGCACCGACACCGGCGGCTCCATCCGCCAGCCGGCCGCCTTTTGCGGCATCACCGGGCTGAAGCCCAGTTACGGCCGCGTGTCGCGCCACGGCATGGTCGCCTTCGCATCGTCGCTGGACCAGGCCGGCACGCTCACCGTCACTTGCGAGGACGCGGCGACCATGTTGGACGCAATGGCCGGTTTTGACCCCCGCGACTCCACCTCGGTGGACGCCCCGCCGCCGCGCGCCGCCGATTCCCTGGGCCAAACCGTCGCCGGCCTGACCATCGGTTTGCCGGCCGAGTTTTTCGGCGGCGGTTTGGACTCCGCGGTCGCCGCTTCGGTGCAGGCCGCCTTGGCCGAATTGGAAAAGGCCGGCGCCCGGCTGGTGGACGTGGCGCTGCCGAGCAGCGAGAACAGCATTCCGTGCTACTACATCATCGCCCCGGCCGAGGCCTCCTCCAACCTGTCGCGGTTTGACGGCGTCCGCTACGGCTTCCGCGCCGGTGAGTTTGACGGCCTCACCGAGATGTACGAAAAAACCCGCGCCGAAGGATTCGGCGCCGAAGTCAAGCGGCGCATCATGGTGGGCGCTTACGTTTTGTCGGCCGGCTACTACGATGCGTATTATATGAAAGCGCTTAAGTTGCGGCGGCTGATCGCCGATGACTTTGCGCGCGCGTTTGAACGGTGCGACGTAATCGCCGGCCCCACCACGCCGACTTGCGCGTTCCGGCGCGGCGCAAAAATGGACGACCCGGTGGCCATGTATCTGAACGACATCTACACCAGTTCGGTCAACCTCGCCGGCCTGCCGGCGCTGTCCATTCCGGCCGGGCTTGTGAGCGGCGGCGAGGGTGAACTGCCGGTGGGGTTGCACTTAATCGGACCGTACATGGCGGAGGCGAAACTGCTCGGCGTGGGCCACCAGTTTCAGCAGCTCACCGACTGGCACGAGCGCGCGCCGCCGGGGGTTGGCGGTGAATAACGGCGGACAAAAATGGGAAACGGTGGTGGGGCTGGAAGTGCACGTGCAACTGGCCACGCGCAGCAAAATTTTTTCCGGCGCCAGCGCCGCCTATGGCGCCGAGGCGAACACCCGGGCCTGCGCCGTGGACCTCGCCCTGCCCGGCGTCCTGCCGGTGCTCAACCGGGAGGCGGTGTGCATGGCGGTGAAATTCGGCCTCGCCGTCGGCGCGCAAATCAACCGCGAGTCGGTTTTTGCGCGCAAAAATTATTTCTACCCCGACCTGCCCAAGGGCTACCAAATCAGCCAGTACGAAAAGCCCATCGTCAGCGGCGGCACCCTCGCCATCAGCACCGGCGGCGCGCATAAAAGCATCGGCATCACCCGCGCCCACCTGGAGGAGGACGCCGGCAAGTCGCTGCACGAGGATTTCCACGGCATGTCCGGCATCGACCTGAACCGCGCCGGCACGCCGCTGCTGGAAATCGTTTCCGAACCCGACTTGCGCAGCGCGGCCGAGGCGGCGGCCTACCTGAAAAAACTGCACACCCTGGTGCGCCACCTGGAAATTTGCGACGGCAACATGCAGGAGGGCTCGTTTCGTTTTGACGCCAACGTGTCACTGCGGCCGCGCGGTGAAAAAAAACTCGGCGTGCGCACCGAGATTAAAAACGTGAACTCGTTCCGCTTCATTGAAAAAGCCGTGCAGTTTGAGGTGCGCCGCCAGACGAAAATTCTCGACGGTGGCGGCGCGGTGGCGCAGGAAACGCGGCTTTATGATTCCGCCGCCGATGAAACGCGCCCCATGCGCGGCAAGGAGGAGGCCGACGACTACCGCTATTTTCCCGACCCCGACCTGCCGCCGCTGCTGCTGGAGGAGGATTTCATCGCCGCCGTGCGCGCCTCCATGCCGGAGTTGCCGGAACAAAAAGCGGCGCGCTTCATCCGCGACTACGCGCTCACCGAAGACGATGCCGAAACCCTCACCGCCGAGCGCGGCACGGCGGATTATTTTGAGGCGGTGACGGCGGCCTGCGGCGATGCAAAAAGCGCGGCAAACTGGATTAACGGCGAGTTGGCCGGCCATCTGAACCGTGAAAACCTGGCCCTGGACCAATCCAAAGTCAGCGCGCGGGCCCTCGGCGAACTGCTGCGCCGGGTCAACGAAAAAATAATTTCCGGCAAAACCGCGAAAGAAGTTCTGCAGCGCATGTGGAACGGCGAGGGCGAAAGCGCCGACGAAATCATCGCCAAACACGGCCTCAAACAAATCACCGACGACGGCGCCATTGAAAAAATCATCCGTCAAACCGTGGACGCGCACCCCGAACAAGTGCGGCAGTTCCGCGACGGCAACGAAAAAGTGCTGGGCTACCTGGTCGGGCAGGTGATGAAAAACACCCAGGGCAAAGCGGAACCGAGAAAGGTGAACACAATGTTGCGGAAGATATTATCCGCCTGATGCACCGACGTGTTTAGCGTAAATTTTTTCAAACTGCTCACGCCAACATTCCTCTTCGTTCGCCGCTTGACTCAACGCCACGCACAAATCAAATTTTTCACTGCGTACGCGCAAATCTACGCGACCCAAATTACGGCCGCCATCT
>RKSH01000202.1 GCA_007570945.1 Gammaproteobacteria bacterium
GAGTGTGAAAATGACGGTGCAAGGGGCCGGAACGGTGGTTTGACATGCGGAAACGGTGGTTGCAGCGGAAGAATTGCCCGTGTTTTTTTGGCGGTGGGCGCCAACACCGGGCGCCGCCGCCACCCGCTGATTGTCCTGGAACCGCAAACAGGATTTTTGCCGCGCCGAGTCCGAATGGATTTCCGGACTGATTCAGTCACACCGCCGGCAAATGCCGGTCAATAAAAGCCATGGTTTTCTCCAGCGCGCCGCTGTTGGCGGCGACCAGGGCGCGGCCGGCCTCACCCATGCGCGCGCGCTTTGCGGGGTCGGCGAGAAGTTGCGCCACCGCCGACTCCAGTTGCGGCGCGCCGGCGACCATGGCGCCGGCGTTGTTGCGCAAAACCAGACGGCTAATCTCGGCGAAGTTAAACATGTGCGGACCGAACAGCGCCGGCACGCCGGCGGCGCACGGCTCCAGCACATTGTGGCCGCCGGTGGGCGCCAAACTGCCGCCGACAAAAGCCACATCGGCGGCGGCGTAGAGCATGCACAACTCGCCCATGGTGTCGCCGATGCAAACATCCACGGCGGCGCCGGCCTCGGTCGATTCGCTGCGGCGGACGGCGCGCAGGCTTTGTTTTTTGCACAAGCGCGCCACCGCCGGGGCGCGTTCCGGATGGCGCGGCACCAACAGCAGCAGCAAGTCCGGGTGGTTTTTTTTCAACCGCGCAAAAACGCCGAGCACCACGTCCTCCTCGCCGGGGTGGGTGCTGCCGGCAATCCACACGCGGCGCCCGCCGCCCCACTTCTTGCGCAACTTTGCGGCGTCCTCGGCCAGGCCCGGCGGCAGCGGAATATCAAACTTGACATTGCCGGTGACCTTCACCGCCGCCGGCCGCGCGCCGAGTTGCACCATGCGCGCGGCGTCATCCGCGGACTGTGCGGCAAACGCCGCCGCCGCCCGCAACGCCGGCGCAAAAAGTGAACGCCACCGCGCATAACCGCGCCTGGATTTTTGCGACATGCGGACATTGGCAAACACCACCGGCACACCAAGCGCGGTTGCGGTGTGAATTAAGTTGGGCCAGATTTCCGTTTCCATGACCAGCAGCATGGCCGGGCGGTGGCGGGCGATGAAGCGGCGCAGCGCAAACGGCAGGTCGTAGGGCATGTAACGGTGCGCAACCACGCCGCCCGCCACCGGCGCCACCGTGGCGGCGCCGGTGGGGGTCATGGTGGTGACCAGAATTTCACGGTTGCCGCGCGCCACAAAAGCGCGGATGAACGGCATCGCCGCGCGCGCCTCGCCCACCGACACGGCGTGAATCCACAGCGGTTTTTGCATGCCGCAGGCCGCGCCGCCGCCGAAACGCTCACCCATGCGCCGCAGGTAGCGCGGGTTTTTCAGGCCCTTGAACAGCAGCCGCAGCAGCGCCGGCGGAATCAGCAAAAACAGCAGCGCGGTGTAAACGCGGCGCATGATTATTCGGCCCAGTCGCGCGGCTGCAGAAAATCACGCGCCAGATTTTCCTCGGCGCTGTCCGCTTGCGGGCGGAAGTCGCCGCGCCATTCGGCGCGCGGCGGCAGCGACATTAGAATGAACTCGGCGCGCCCGCCGCTCTGCAGGCCGAACAACGTGCCGCGGTCGTAGACCAGATTAAACTCGGCGTAGCGGCCGCGGCGGTGCGATTGAAACGCGCGCTCGCGCCCGCCCCACGGCGTGTCCATGCGGCGGCGCGCGATGGGCAGGTAGGCCGGCAGAAAATGGTCGCCAACGCTGCGGCAAAACGCGAAAGAGTCGGTGAAGCCGCCGCGGTTCCAGTCGTCAAAAAAAATTCCGCCGACGCCGCGCATTTCATCACGGTGCCTGAGGTAAAAATAACGGTCGCACTCCGCCTTGCACCGGGCGTGGCAATCGCCGCCGAAGTCCTTGCACGCCGCGCGCGCGGTGCGGTGCCAGTGGCGGGCGTCCTCGGCGAAGCCATAGACCGGCGTTAAATCAAAACCGCCGCCAAACCACCACGCCGTGGTTTTTTCATCGCCCGGTTTTTCGCGCGCGACAAAAAAACGGACATTCAAATGCGCGGCGGGCACAAAGGGATTGCGCGGGTGCACCACCAGCGACACGCCGAGGGCGCGAAATGCGCGGCCTTGCAACTCCGGCCGCCGCGCGCTGGCAGCAGTCGGCAAACTGTCGCCGCTGATGGCCGAGAAATTGACCCCGGCTTTTTCCAGCACCGTTCCGCCGCTCAGCAGCCGCGCCCGGCCGCCGCCGGCACCGGCGCGGTGACGCCATTTTTGCTCGGTGAATTTTTTCCCGCCATCCAGCGACTCCAGCGCATCGCACAGGCGGTCCTGCAGCGCGCGGAAATACTCTTCCACCGCCGCCGCGTCCGGAGAGCCGCCGTTCTTCATGCGCGCAGCACCGCGCCGCTGGCGCCGTCGCGAATCCGCGTCACCCGCCCAAGGCCGGCGGTGCGGCCGGGGACGACAAAATCCACGTTGCGGCCGAAGCCGCGCCGCACCGCCATGGCGGCGCCCAGCGGCCGGCGGCCGTGGCGGTTGGCGCTGGTGGACACCAGCGCGGTGCCTGCCTGGCGGCACAGGGCGGCGGCCGGCGGGTGCGCCGTCACCCTCACCGCCAGCGTTTTGTGGCGGCCGCGCAGCAGCCGCGGCACGCCGGCGCGCGCCGGCAGCAGCCACGTCTCCGGCCCCGGCCAGGCATCGCACACCCGTTTTTTAACCGCCGCCGGCAACGGCGCCAGCAAGGGCGCCAACTGGGCAAAATCCGCCGCCACCACAATCAAACCCGCCGCCGCCGGCCGTCCCTTAATGTGCAGCAACCGGCGCAGCGCGGCGCGGTTCAGCGGGTCGCAGCCAAGCCCGTAGCAGGCCTCGGCCGGCCAGGCAACCACGCCGCCGCGGCGAATGACGGCGGCGGCGCGCACCAGGGCAGCGCGCGGCGGGTTCACCGGGCGCCGCTGTGCGCCTGCAGCGCGGCGTCGCGGGCGAGCACCGCCGCGGCGCGGCGCGCGCGTTCCTCGGTCAGGCGCGCCGCCAGGGCGTCATCGGACAGGGCGAGAATTTGCGCCGCCAGCCACGCCGCGTTCACCGCCCCGGCCTTGCCGACGGCGACGCAGGCCACCGGCACGCCGCCCGGCATCTGCACCGTGGACAGCAGCGCATCAAAACCGCGCAACGGTCCGCCGTCCATAGGCACGCCAATCACCGGCTTTGCGGTGTGCGCGGCGACCGCGCCGGCCAGGTGGGCGGCGAGGCCGGCGGCGGCGATGAACACCGCGCAGCCGCGTTGCTCGGCGTCGGCGATGTAGCGGCGCGTCTCCTCCGGCGTGCGGTGCGCCGAGCGGATGCGAATCTCATGCGCGATGCCGAGTTGGTCCAGGACATCGGCGGTGTTTTGCATCACCCCAAGGTCGGACTCCGAGCCCATCAAAATGGCGGCGAAAGCTTTGCCCGTGTTCATGGTTGTTCTCCGGTTTGTTCACGTTGAATTGCGCGGCGGCCGATGTCGGCGCGGTAAAACATTCCCGGCCATTGTACCGCGGCCGCCGATGTATAAGCGCGCTGCCGCGCCTCGCCCAGGGTCGCACCGAGGGCGGTGGCGCACAGGACACGGCCGCCATTGGTGACGGTTTCGCCGTTCACCAGTTTGGTGCCGGCGTGAAAAATTTTAACCGCGCCATCATCATCCTCGGCGGCGGTTAACCCATGGATGACGTCGCCGCTGCGCGCTTCACCGGGGTAACCGCCGGCGGCGAGCACCACGCCGGCCGCGGCGCGCACGTCCCATGCCGCTTGCGCGGCGCCCAGCTCACCGTCGGCGGCGGCGATGCACAACTGCACCAGGTCGGACTGCAGGCGCATCAGCAGCGGCTGTGTTTCCGGATCGCCGAGGCGGCAGTTGAACTCCAGCGCCTGCGGGTTGCCGGCCTCGTCGATCATCAGGCCGGCGTACAGAAAACCGGTGTAGGGCGCGCCTTCGGATTTGAGCCCCGCGACCGCCGGCCGGATGACGGTTTCCATCACCCTGGCCGCGACCGCCTTGGTGACCACCGGCGCCGGCGACACCGCGCCCATGCCGCCGGTGTTGGGCCCGCGGTCGCCGGCGTCGCGCGCTTTGTGGTCCTGCGACGTGGCCAGCGGGACGACGGTTTCACCGTCGGCAATGCAGATGAAACTGGCCTCCTCGCCGGCGACAAAATCCTCCACCACCACGGTGGCGCCGGCATCGCCGAAAGCGCGGCCGCCTAACATGGCGCGCACCGCGTCCGCCGCCTGCTGCACAGTGGCGGCCACCACCACGCCCTTGCCGGCGGCGAGGCCGTCGGCCTTGACCACCATCGGTGCGCCGCGTTTCTGCACGTAGGCGATGGCGGCGTCCACCTCGCTGGCGGTGAACTCGCGCCACTTTGCCGATGGAATGTTGTGGCGCGCCATGAATTGTTTGGCGAAGGCCTTGGAGCCCTCCAGCCGCGCCGCGCTTTGCCGCGGGCCGCAGCAGCGCAGGCCGCGCGCGGTGAGTGCGTCCGCTACGCCGGCCACCAGCGCCGCCTCCGGGCCGGGGATGGTGAGTCCCACGTGGCTGGCGGCGGCGAAGTCGGCCAATGCGTCGATGTCGCCGGCGGCGATGTCCACGTTGGTGACGCCGGGCTCGTTTGCGGTGCCGGCGTTGCCCGGGGCGACGAACACGGTGTTGGCCAGCGGCGACTGCGCGCACTTCCAGGCCAGCGCATGCTCGCGCCCGCCGCCGCCGATGATGAGCACGTTCACGGTGGACGCCTCAGTGGCGGAACCGCCGCCGGCCGGTGAACGCCATGGCCATGCCGTGGGCGTTGGCGGCGGCGATGACTTCGGAGTCGCGCCGCGAGCCGCCGGGCTGGATGATTGCGCGGATGCCGTGGGCGGCGGCGGCGTCCACGGCGTCGCGAAACGGAAAGAACGCATCGGAGGCCATCACCGCCCCGGATGCGCCGGGGCCGGCTTTGCGGCCGGCCAGGTGCACCGAGTCCACGCGGCTCATCTGCCCGGCGCCGATGCCGACGGTGCGGCCGTCGCGCGCGTAGACGATGGCGTTGGATTTGACATGCGCGGCGACCGTCCACGCGAACAACAGGTCGGCGACGGTGGCCGCATCCGGCCGGATGGTGGTCACGACCTTGAGCCCGGCGGCCTGCAGGGCGGCGGCGTTGTCGGCGTCCTGCACCAGCACGCCACCGGTGACGGTGCTGAGTCGCCGGGCGGTGGTTGCAGCGGCGGAAGTGGTGACCACACGTACGTTGCCCTTGCCGGCGAGCACCGGAATGGCGTCCTCGTCCACCGCCGGGGCGGCTAACACCTCCACAAACTGGCGCGCGAGGACGGCCTCGGCGGCGGCCTTGTCGAGGGCGGTGCTGCATGCGAGCACGCCGCCGAAAGCGGAGTCCGGGTCGGTGGCGTGGGCGGCGGTGTAGGCGGCGACCAGGTTGCCGGCAACGGCGGCGCCGCACGGGGTGGCGTGCTTGACAATGACCACGGCGGTGCGCCCACCCTCACCGCCCAACTCGGCGGCGCAGCGCATGGCGCAGTCGGCGTCCACGATGTTGTTGAAGGAAAGCGGCTTGCCCTGCAGTTGCACGGCGGCCTCACCGGCGTCACCGCCACCGTCGACACGGTAAAGCGCGGCGCGCTGGTGCGGGTTTTCGCCGTAGCGCAGGTCGGTTTTTTTGCGCAGTCGCAGGGTGAGCGCGGCGGGGAAATGTTCGCCCTCGCCCTCACCGCCGGCGGCGGCAAAATAATCGGCGATGCAACGGTCGTAACGCGCGGTGTGCGCAAAGGCCTTGGCCGCGAGGGCGCGGCGGGTGGCGGGGGTGACGCCGCCGTGTTTTTCAATCTCGGCTTGCACCGTTGCGTAGTCGGCCGGGTCGGCGATGACGGTGACGGCGTCGTGGTTTTTGGCCGCGGCGCGCAACAACGCCGGGCCGCCAATGTCAATGTTGTCCACGGCAGCGCTGAAATCGCCGCCGCCGGCGACGGTTTCGGCAAATGGGTACAGGTTGACGGCGACCAAATCAATGGCGCGGATGCCGTGCGCGGCGGCGGCCTCGTCGTCCACGCCGCGCCGGGCGAGGATGGCGCCGTGGATGAGCGGGTGCAGGGTTTTGACGCGGCCGTCCATGATTTCGGGAAAGCCGGTGCATGCGGAAACTTCGGTGACGCCGACGCCGGACTCCTTAATTGAGCGCGCGGTGCCGCCGGTGGAAATGATTTGCGCGCCGCGCGCGGCGAGGAATTGCGCGAAACCGGCGGCGCCGGTTTTGTCGCGGACGCTGATGAGGGCGCGGCGGACGGGAGTCACCACCCGCTCACCGCGCGGCCGGGCGCTTCTTGATTTTGTGGCGGCGCAGTTTTGCGCTGAGCGTGCCGCGGCTGAGGCCGAGCATTTTCGCCGCCGTGGTCTGGTTGTAACCGGCCTCGTGCAGCACCGTCTCCAGCAGCGGCTTTTCCATCTCGCGCATCACCATGTCATACATGCGCGTCGGCCGCTCGCCGCGCAGGTGCTTAAAATACCTCCGCAAAGCACGCCGCACACAAACAGCCAGCGGACTTTCGGGCGGTGCTTTCATGAACGGGGGCGGCGGGGCGTGGGGTTTTGGCTGGTGGTTGGGGGAGTATAGGGGATTTTTGGCGGCGTGCAAATAATGCATTGCCGCCGGTGGAAGTATCTTATAATGCGAAAAGTATGGGCGCGAGACACGAATCCTATACCTGCGACAACGCCACGGTTTACCACGGCGACTGTCGTGACGTGTTGGCCGAGTTCCCGGATGAATGCGTTGACCTCATCGTCACCTCGCCGCCCTACGCTGACCGCCGCCGCAGCACTTACGGCGGTGTCGCCCCGGATGAATATGTCGCGTGGTTTTTGCCGATTGCCGACCAGTTGCATCGCGTTCTCAAACCTGGCGGCACTTTTATTCTCAACATCAAGGAAAACGCGGTGCACGGTGAGCGCCATACCTACGTTCTGGAATTGATTCTTGCCATGCGGCAGCGTGGCTGGCTGTGGACCGAGGAATTTATCTGGCACAAACGCAATGCCTACCCGGGCAAATGGCCGAACCGTTTTCGCGACGCCTGGGAGCGGCTTTTGCAGTTCAATAAACAGCGGCAATTCCGCATGTTTCAGGATGCGGTGCGCGTCCCCATTGGTAACTGGGCGCAAAACCGCCTGCGCAACCTTGGTAAAAATGACGTCGTCCGTAGCAGCCCCGCCACCGGCAGCGGCATGGGGCGCAACATTTCCAACTGGGTCGGCAAAAGCGAGGTCTACCCCAGCAACGTTCTGCATATCGCCGCCGAGTGCGGCAACCGCGGCCACAGCGCGGTGTTCCCGGAA
>RKSH01000002.1 GCA_007570945.1 Gammaproteobacteria bacterium
GCGCGCATGAAAGTCGCGGTGGAATTCATCGCCGATGCGCGCATCCAAAAACGCTTGGGCGAGGACATCGATGAGTTGGACAGCCTCACCGGCGACTTGTTGGAGTCGGCGCGACTGACTTCAAAGCACGGTGACTTGCGCACCGCGCCATGCGTCGCCGCGGCGTTGGTGCATGACACCGTCGCGCAGTTGGACGCCACCGCGCGCGATTACTTCCGCGTGCAAGACGACTCCGCCGGCGCGGTTATCAACGCCGATGCGCGACGCTTAAAACGCGCGCTGCGCAACTTGTTCGACAACAGTCTTAAGTACTCGGAACTCGCACCCGGCAGTATCACCGTCACCGTCGCCGGTGACGGTATCGGCGACCGCGTCACCATCACCGTCCAAGACCGCGGCCCCGGCCTCGCGCCGGCTGACCTCACGCGCATCTTCGACGCCTTCTACCGCGCCGACCCATCGCGCACCCGCGCCGGCGCCGGCAATAACACCGGTATCGGCCCCGGCGGCTACGGCCTCGGCATGGGCCTCTGCCGCGCCATCGTGGAAGCGCACCGCGGTACGGTAACCGCGGCCAGCGCGCCGGGCGAAGGCGTGCGGGTGACGGTGGCGCTGCCGGCGAAGACGGCGGGGGCGGACGGCGCGGCGCCGGGGACGGTGTCGTAATGCACCCGCAAAGCCGAGGACTTTTGTGCCGCCCGCCCGCATGACATTCCGCGAATGGATGATGCTGGCGCTGTTGTCCATGGTTTGGGGTGGCTCTTTTTTCTTTGTGGAAATCGCGCTGCGCGAGTTGCATCCGTTGCCGGTGGTGTTCGGGCGGGTGGCGGCCGCCGCATGCGTGCTGTGGGCGGTGGTCGCCGTCCGTTACCGCCCGGCGCTTGCCGCGATGACGTTGCGCGACTGGGGCGCGCTGTTGGTGATGGGCGTACTTAACAATGCGGCGCCGTTCTTTTTGATTACCTGGGGGCAGGTGCATATCGACAGCAGTTTGGCGTCCATTCTCATCGCCGCGGTGCCGCTGTTCACCGTGCTCCTCGCGCACTATTTCGCCGGCGACGAACCCATGAGCGGCCGCGCCCTCACCGGCGTGGCGCTGGGCTTCGCCGGCGTGGTGGCACTGGTGGGCCCCGGCGCGCTGTTGCAGTTCGGCGACCGGACCTTAGGCCAACTGGCGGTGCTCGGCGCCGCGGCGTCGTACGCGACCGCCAACATTTTCGGCAAGCGCCTGAAGCACCTGCCGCTGGTGATTGCCGCCGCCGGCATGCTGAGCGGCTCCGGCGTGCTGCTGGCGCTGCTGATGTGGGCCGCCGGCCAAACCTTCACCCCGGCCATCGGCGCCGCAACCTGGGCCGCGCTGCTGGCCCTGGCCCTCCTCAGCACCGCCCTCGCATACCTGATTTATTTCCGCATCCTAATCACCGCCGGCGCCACCAACCTCTCGCTGGTGGCTTTCCTCATCCCCATCAACGCAATTCTGCTCGGCGTTTTCGTGCTGAACGAAACTTTGGCACCCTCGGCCTGGGCCGGAATAGCCCTGATTTTCGCCGGCCTGGCGGTGATTGACGGGCGGGTTGTGGGGTGGCTTAGGCGGTGGTAGGATTGGGGGGATGAACATTGCCGCCGAAATCAAAGCCCGGCAAATTAACTGGGCGGAAGAGCAGGGAATTGAATTCGACCAAGATAACCGTTGCCTGCGCTTGGAGGATAACCTGTGCCTGCGGAAGATTAATCCCGAAACACGGCGGGAAATTAAACAAGGAGATGGAGGAGAGTTAGAAAAGGATGGAGGGAGAAGACCAAGAATGCATTCTCTCTATTCCTCCACTGCGCTGGCGTGTAATTTTTTTGATTACTGGCGGGGCGTTGAAGATTCTTCTCCGCTTGCCGAAGCATCGAAGTTTCACGCCAAAATCCACGATATCGAATTTGAGAGAAAATTCGATCATAAGGTTAGTTCCAGATGGCCTAATCTCGATTTGGTGTTGACCGACTCCAACCAAACTCTCCTTGCCATAGAGAGCAAGTTTACCGAGCCTTTTTCCGGTTCCAACAACAAAAACTACTTAAAACAAGCGTATTTTTCCGGCGGTAAAAAACGGTGGTCGGAACTCGGGCTTTCCGGCTGTCAGAAACTCGCGAAAGAATTGGGTCAGGAGCATTGCTACGAACATTTAGATGCCGCCCAACTGCTGAAGCACATGCTTGGCCTGGCAAATTGCGAGAAAGACTGGACTCTTCTCTACCTGTGGTTCAACCCGGGCGGGCCGGAGGCGGAATGCCACCGAGAAGAAATTGAACAGTTCATCGACGAAGTCAGCCGCGACGGCGGGAAAGTCGGCGGCGGCGGGGTCATTCGTGCGATGACATACCAGGATCTTTTCAAGAGCATGTCGGAAAATCTGGATGGTAAGCATGAGGCATACAGAAAATATCTGGAAGAAAGATATTTTCCTGATAGGTGAGCCTGGCGGCCCCGGCAGTTGCCGGGGCGGCTCGGCTGTTTTTATTTGCGGCGCGGTGGAAAGTCAAACCCCATTTCACCGTCGTCTTT
>RKSH01000045.1 GCA_007570945.1 Gammaproteobacteria bacterium
GACACCTCCGACGAGTGGATTGCCACCCGCACCGGCATCCGCCGCCGCCATGTCGCCGCGCCCGGCGAGACCACCTGCGACCTCGCCGAGCGCGCCGCCACTGCCGCCATTTCCGCGGCCGGCATCACCGCCTCCGACCTCGACCTGATTATTGTCGCCACCACCACCGCCGACTATGTCTTTCCCAGCACCGCCTGCGTGTTGCAGGAGCGAATCGGCGCCGGCCCATGTCCGGCTTTTGACGTGCAAGCGGTGTGCGCCGGCTTCATCTACGCCCTGGACACCGCCGACAAGCACATCCGCACCGGCGCCGCCGGGTGCGCGCTGGTGGTGGGCGCCGAAACTTTCTCGCGCATCATTGACTGGAGCGACCGCACCACCTGCGTTCTGTTCGGCGACGGCGCCGGTGCCATGGTGCTCGCCGCCGGTACCGAGCCCGGCATCATGAGCACCCACCTCTACGCCGACGGGAGGTACAAGGAGTTGCTGTGGGTGCCGAGCGGCGTGTCCACCAACTACGAGGCGGTCACCAAAGCCCGCGCCTACACCCGGATGCAGGGGCCGGAAGTGTTTAAGGTGGCGGTGCAGCGGCTGGGCGACGCCGCCTCCCATGCGCTCAGCGCCAACGGCATGAGTGCCGCCGACCTGGACTGGCTGGTCCCGCACCAGGCCAACCTGCGCATTATCAACGCCACCACCCGCCGCCTCGGCCTCGCCGATGACAAGGTGGTGCTCACCATCGCCGACCACGGCAACACCTCCGCCGCCTCCATTCCGCTGGCCTTTGATGTCGCGGTGCGCGACGGCCGCATTCGCCGCGGCCACAAGGTTTTGCTGGAAGGCTTCGGCGGCGGCTTCGCCTGGGGCTCGGCGCTGTTGGCCTACTGAGCGGGCTATACTGCGGCCATGACCGTCCCAACCCTAAGCGGCGAGACCGCCCTGGTCACCGGCGCCACCCGCGGCATCGGCCGCGCCATTGCCGCCGCCCTCAGCAAGGCCGGGGCCAGCGTGGTGGGCACCGCCACCACCGAGGCCGGGGCCGAAACCATCAGCGATGCACTCGGCGATGCCGGCGCCGGGGTTAGGATGGACGTCAACGACTCCGACAGCGTCACCGCCGCCGTCGACTTTGTCGGCAAAAAATTCGGCGCGGTCACGGTGCTGGTCAACAACGCCGGCATCACCCGCGACAACCTGCTGCTGCGCATGAAAGAGGAGGAGTGGGAGGCCGCCCTGGACACCAACCTGAAATCGGTCTACCGCCTAAGCCGCGCCTGCCTGCGCGGCATGACCCGGGCGCGGCGCGGGCGGATTATCAACATCACCTCGGTGGTGGGCTTCACCGGCAACCCCGGCCAGGGCAACTACGCCGCCGCCAAGGCCGGCATCGGCGGCTTCACCCGCGCCCTCGCCCTGGAGGTGGCCAGCCGCAACATCACCGTCAACGCGGTCGCCCCCGGCTTCATTGAAACCGACATGACCGCAACGCTGGACGCCGCCCGGCGCGAGCGGTTGCGCGCCGCCATTCCCCTGGGCCGGCTGGGCGCGGCCGAGGATGTGGCCGCCGCGGTGGCTTTCCTGGCCGGCCCGGCGGCGGGCTACATCACCGGCGCCACCCTGCACGTGAACGGCGGAATGTTCATGGCTTGACCTTGACTTGCGCCGCCGGTTGTTGTTATTTTCCCCCCACCTTTCAACCCGCAACTACGGAGACCGAAGCCATGAGCAGCGTAGAAGACCGCGTCAAAAAAATTGTCGTGGAGCAACTCGGTGTGAGCGAAGAGCAAATCACCGCCGAGGCCTCGTTCATTGACGACCTGGGCGCCGATTCACTGGACACAGTGGAGTTGGTCATGGCCCTGGAAGAGGAATTCGACACCGAGATTCCCGACGACGAGGCCGAGAACATCACCACCGTCAAGCAGGCCATCGACTACATTCAGGCCCACCTGCCCGGCTGAGCCGCCGCCACGGTGACGGTGACGGCGGCGGCGGGTTTGCGGTGAGTTCCAAACGGCGCGTGGCGGTCACCGGCCTTGGCATCGTGTCGCCCCTCGGCGTCGGCCTTGCCGCCAACCACGCCGCCGTCACCGAGGGCCGCAGCGGCATCGGCCCCATCACCCGCTTCGACCCCGCCGGCCAGCCTTGCGCCATCGCCGGCGAAGTGGTCGGTTTTGACCTCGCAACCGCCACCGATGGCGTGGTGGCGGCCAAGGAGGTGAAGAAAATGGACCGCTTCATCCAGTTCGGCATGGCCGCCGGCATAGAGGCGGTCGCCGACAGCGGCATTGAGGTCACCGAGGCCAACGCCGCCCGCATCGGCGTCTGCATCGGCTCCGGCATCGGCGGCGTGGAGACCATTGAAAACACCGCCATCGCGGTGCGCGACAAGGGGCCGCGGCGGGTGTCGCCGTTCTACATCCCCATGAGCATCATCAACATGATCTCCGGCAACCTGTCCATCCTCTACGGCATGCGCGGGCCCAACCTGGCCATGGTCACCGCCTGCACCACCGGCACCCACGCCATCGGCGAGGCCGCGCGCATCATTGAATACGGCGACGCCGATGCCATGGTGGCCGGCGGCGCCGAGGCCGCCATCACCCCCACCAGCATCGCCGGTTTCGGCAACGCCCGCGCCCTAAGCCGCCGCGGCTGCCCGCCGGCCGAGGCCAGTTGCCCGTTTGACCGCCGCCGCGACGGTTTTGTCATGGGCGAGGGCGCCGGTGTGCTGGTGCTGGAGGAATGGGGGCACGCCAGCCGCCGCGGCGCGCGGATTTACGCCGAATTGCGCGGTTTTGGCATGAGCGGCGATGCCCACCACATGACCGCCCCGGCCCCCGGCGGCGACGGCGCCGTCCGTTGCATGCAGAACGCGCTGCGCAACGCGGCCATGGACGCCTCTGAAGTGGACCACATCAACGCCCACGGCACCAGCACGCCCCTCGGCGACGTGGTGGAAACCGAGGCGATAAAAAAGGTGTTCGGCGCGCATGCGGCAAGCCTCACCGTCAGTTCCACCAAATCCATGGTCGGCCACCTGCTCGGCGCCAGCGGCGGCGTGGAGGCGGTATACACCGCGCTCGCGCTGCACCACCAGACCGCGCCGCCGACCATCAATCTGGCGCATCCCGACCCGCAGTGCGACCTGGACTACGCCCCGCACAGCGCGCGGCCGATGAAGATTCGCGGCGCCCTCAGCAACTCTTTCGGCTTCGGCGGCACCAACGGCACCCTGGCCATGGCCCGCGCCTAGCGCACAACCGTGGCGGCGCGTCGCAGGTTCGGGGCCGCCGGCCCCAATATTCTAATCGCCCTCACCCTCGGCGGCGCGCTGGCGCTGCTGGCGTTGCATTACGCCGGCCACCGCGCCATCAGCCCCGGCGCCAAGCCGTACCTCATCGCGCCCGGCGCCACCCTTGGCGATTTTGCCGCTGAATTGAAAAAACGCGGCGTCCTGCGCGAGACCGCATCGTTTTTGCTGTGGGCGCGCCTGCGCGGCGGCGGCCGGCGGATGAAAGCCGGCGAATACGACCTGAGCCGCGCCGATTCCATCGTCAAAGTGCTCGGCATGGTCACGCGCGGCGAGGTGATCCACTACTCGCTGACGGTGATTGAGGGCTGGCGCTTCCGCGACATCCGCGCCGCTCTGGCCAATGCCGGCCGCCTGCGCCAGACCCTCGGCGGCCTGAGCGACGCCGAGGTGATGGCCGCCCTGGGCCGGCCGGGGGTGCACCCGGAGGGGAGGTTTTTCCCCGACACTTACCGCTACACCCCGGCGCAAACCGATGCCGAGGTTTTGCGCCACGGTTTTGCCCGCATGGACGCCGAACTGGCCCGCGCCTGGGCGGCGCGCGCGCCCGGCCTGCCGCTGCGCTCGGCGGAGGAGGCGCTGGCGCTGGCCTCCATCATTGAAAAGGAAACCGCATTGGCGGCCGAGCGCGGCCGGGTGGCGGCGGTGTTCACCAACCGCCTGCGCAAGCGCATGCGCTTGGAAGCCGACCCGACGGTGGTTTACGGCCTCGGCGACAAGTTCACCGGCAACATTACCCGGGCGCACCTGCGCGCCGACAATCCCTACAATACCTACACCCGGCGCGGCCTGCCGCCGACGCCCATCGCCTCGCCGTCGGCGGCCTCCCTGCGCGCCGCCACCCGGCCGGACGACAACGATGCGCTGTATTTTGTCGCCCGGGGCGACGGCAGCCACAAATTTTCAACCACTTACCGCCAACACTTGCGTGCCGTCCGCAAGTATCAACTGAAAAAATGAAAGGAAAATTCCTCACCCTGGAAGGCATCGACGGCGCCGGCAAATCCACCGCGCTGCGCTTTGTCAGCGACTGCCTTGACCGCCACGGCATTCGCCACACCGTCACCCGCGAGCCCGGCGGCACGCGGCTGGGCGAGGCGTTGCGCGACATCATGCTCCACGATGCCGCCACCGCGGTTTGCGCCGAGGCCGAGACGCTGCTGATGTTCGCCGCCCGCGCCCAGCACTTGAACGAAGTCATCCGCCCGGCCCTGGCGCGCGGCGAGTGGGTGGTCTGCGACCGCTTCACCGACGCCACTTACGCCTACCAGGGCGGCGGCCGCGGCGTGGCGGCGGCGCGCATCGCCGCGCTGGAGTCGTGGACGCAGGGCGGGTTGCGGCCGCACCTGACGCTGCTCATGGACATGGAGCCGGCCGCCGCCGGCCGCCGCATTAAAGCCGCCGACCTTTTTGAGCGCGAGAGCAGCCAATTCATGCGCCGGGTGCGGCATGTCTACCGTGAGCGTCAACAGGCGGCGCCGGCACGGTTCCACTTGGTGGACGGCGCACAGGAGCTGCCGGCGGTGCGCGCCAGGGTGGAGCAGGTCATCGGCGGATTCATCGGCCAGGTGCGGGAGGCGGCGTGATGAATGTGCACCCGTGGAACCGCGGCCTGTGGGCGATGCTGTTGCGCGAGTGGCAACGGCTGCCGCATGCGCTGCTGTTTTACGGCCCGCGCGGAATGGGGCGGGCGGCTCTTGCCATGGCGGCGGCGCGGCGTTGCCTGGCCGGGGAGGAGGGGGCGGAGCAGGGCGGCGGCGGCACGTTGTTCGACGCCGCCACCCACCCTGATTTTCACCTCCTCAGCACCGAGGAGGCGGCGGCCGCGGCCGGCGAGGAAAGTTTGTTCGCCCGCTACGCGGCCAGGTATCTGGAGGAGCGCAAGGGCAAAACGCCGAAGAGTGGGCCGCGGACGGTAATCACGGTGCACGCGGTGCGGGAGTTAATCGACGATTTGGTGACCCGGCCCGGCATAGCGGCGTGGCGGGCGGTGTTGGTGGCGCCGGCCGAGGCCATGAATGTCAACGCCGCCAACGCGCTGCTAAAAGTGCTGGAGGAGCCGCCGCCGGAAACGCTGTTCCTGCTCACCGCCGGGAATTTGTCGCGCATTCCGGCGACCATCCGCAGCCGTTGCATGCTATTGCCGCTGTCGCCGCCGCCGCCGGCCGAGGCGCGGGCGTGGCTGGCGCGGGAAGCCGCCGTTGAAGACGGCGTGGCCGATGAACTGCTGGCCCTGGCCGGCGGCGCGCCGTTGCGGGCGGTTGAATTGCACAACAGCGGTTTCGCCGCCTTTCACCGTCAACTGCGGCACGATGTGGGACGGCTGTGGGGCGGGCAGGGCGGCGCCGACTTTGCCGCGCAATGGCCGGCGCAAGGGCCGCCGGCAGTGGCGGCGGCGATGCAGCAAATCGTGGCGCGGCGCATCCACCAAAGCCTCACCCATGGCGGCGGCGGCACCGGGCGGCTGTTTGCGCTCTACGACCACTTGTGCGGCGTGCGGCGGGTTTACGACAATGTGCTGGACGCGCAACTGCTGCTGGAGGAGTTGGCAATGGCGGTGGAGGCGGCCGGCCGGCCCGGCGGCAGGGTGACGGTGAGCAAGTTAGAAAGCGTTCCAAATCGGTAGCTTGGCGGAAATTTCTACCATGTTGGTTGATTCCCACTGCCACTTGACCTATCCGCCGCTGGCCGATGATGTGGACGCCGTCATTGCGGAGGCGGCCGCCGCCGGGGTGGGGAAATTGCTGGCCATCTCGGTGCGTGCCGAGGAGTTTCCCGTCTTGTGCAAGTTGGCCGAGGCGCACGAAAATGTCTTTATTTCGGCCGGAATTCACCCCAACGAGCGCGGCGGCGCGGAGCCGGATGTGGATGAGTTGGCGGAAATGGCGCGGGCGCCGAAAGTGGCAGCGGTGGGCGAAACCGGGCTGGATTATTTCCGCAACCACGGCGACCTCGGCTGGCAGCGGCGGCGTTTTGACCGCCACATCGCCGTGGCGCAGGCGGTGGGCAAGCCGCTGGTCATCCACACCCGCGAATCCATGGACGACACGTTGGCGGTGCTGGAGGCGGCGGCGCAAGGCGGCGGGCTCGGCGCCGGCGGCGTGATGCATTGCTTCACCGGCGACTGGGCGCAGGCCAGGCGGGCGCTGGACATCGGTTTCCACCTGTCATTTTCCGGCATCGTCACTTTCAAAAACGCCGCCATCGTGCAGGAAGTCGCGCGCAAAGCGCCGTCCGAGCGCATTTTGGTGGAAACCGACGCGCCGTTTCTCGCCCCCGCGCCGCACCGCGGCAAGCCCAACCGCCCGGCCTGGGTGCGCCATGTGGCCGCGCGCCTGGCCGATTTGCGCGGCACTGATTTGGAACAAATCGCGGAGGCGACGACGGGGAATTTTCACCGTCTTTTTACGCTGGCGGCAGATTGATTTGAGTTCGTATAATCCATATTATGTAAAATAATGAATTGGGCCAATAAACGCGGGCATTGGCCAATGACAATCTCGTTTGTTTATAGTAAAGTCTCTAACCCCAACGGAGAAAAACCGGGGGATTCCTGTTATATTGGGTATTCCGCAACATCAACAAACTGGAGGACTTGCAATGAGCACCATCCAAATCATTTCCCTCATCGCGATTGGCGTGGGTAGTGTTGTGGGTTTTTGCCTGTTCATTTTTGTGGTGCTACTGTCCGTTTTGTGGATTAGAGAAGAGCGGAAAGAAGCCGCCCAGAAGCGGGCAAAAAGCGTGTAAACCGTCCTTGTTAGCCCCCCGCACCGCCCCCTCCCCGGTGGCGGTGCGGGGATGGTTGTTGCCGCTCAGAACCTCCACTCCCCGCTCAGCAGGTTGGCGGTGTTGATGCCGTCTTCCATGCCAACGGCCAAACCAAGATTCAGCCGCCCGGCGGTTTTGCGGGCGGTGAGGCTGAGGCGGTCCTCATCAGCGCCGCTGCCGGCAAGATGCTTG
>RKSH01000111.1 GCA_007570945.1 Gammaproteobacteria bacterium
TAAAAGCGCAGGCCGTGGTAGCCGGCGGAGGGCTCGGTCATGGCCGGGAAGTTGCCGTTGTCCCACGGGAAGGCGCCGCTGTCGATGATGACCCCGCCGATGGAGGTGCCGTGGCCGCCGATAAATTTGGTCGCCGAGTGCACGACGATGTCGGCGCCGTGCTCCATGGGGCGGCACAGGCACGGCGTGGCCATGGTGTTGTCCACCACCAGCGGAATGCCGGCCTCATGGGCGATGGCGGCGAACGCGGCGATGTCCAAAATGTTGTTCAGCGGATTGCCGATGGTTTCGGCGTAGAGCAGTTTGGTTTTGGCGGTGAGGGCGCGGGCGAAGTTGGCCGGGTCCGTGGGGTCGACGAAGAAAGTGTCGATGCCGAGTTTGCGGAAAGTGACGTTGAACTGCGCAACGGTGCCGCCGTAGAGCGTATTGGAGGCGACCATCTCGTCACCTGCGCCGAGCAGCGTCAACAGGGCGGTGGACTGCGCGGCCATGCCGGAGGCGGTGGCCAAAGCGCCGCGCCCGCCCTCCAAAGTCGCCATGCGCTCCTCAAAAACGCCGCTGGTGGGGTTCATGATGCGGGTGTAGATGTTGCCGAAAGTCTGCAGGTTGAACAGGCTGGCGGCATGCTCCACGTCGTCAAACACATATGCCACATTCTGGTGAATGGGCACCGCGCGCGCGCCGGTCTGGTCGGGGCGCTGGCCGGCGTGCAGGCACAGGGTTTCCAGGCCGAATTTGCGCTCGCTCATGCCTTCACCCTCACCGCCGCCGCGCCGAAATCACGCCGGTGGACATGCCGAACCAGTTCAGCCCGCCGGAAAAACGCGCGTGCTCAATTTTCATGCAACGATCCATCACCACCGTCATCCCGGCGGCGCGGGCCACGGCGGCCGCCTCTTCGTTGACGATGCCCAACTGCAGCCATAAAACGCGCGCGCCAATGGCGGCGGCGCGGTGCGCAATGGGCGTCACCAACTCGGCGCGCTGGAATACGTCAACCACGTCCACCGGGTGCGGAATGGAATCCACGTCCGGATAGCATTTCTCGCCGAGCACTTCCTCATACCTCGGGTTCACCGGAATAATGCGGTAGTTGTGCCGCTGCAAATAACTGGCGGCGAAATAACTGGGCCGGTTCCACTTTGCCGACAGCCCCACCACGGCCACCACCCGGCATTCGCGCAAAATGCGCTGCAGTGTCGCCATGTCGGTGGCATCGCTCATGGGCGCGGGACGGTTTTGCCCTTGACAAACGGCTCGGCGGCGATGCGGCGGCGGAGAGTTTCGGCATCGGGCAGGCCCTTGACCGCGGCGGCGCATGCTTCATCCAGGGCAATGCGCGTGCGGTCGCTTTCAATGTGCGGCAGCGGGGCGAGGTCGTTGTCTTTTTGCGCGTCAAAAGCGGCAGACAGACGGGCGACGACGGTTTTTCGGTTGAGGTTGGGCACCGGGAACTGCTGCAGGGGGCCGTTTTTGATGCCGGTCCACGCGCCGTGGGTCGGCGTCTGTAGCCAAAGAAAAGCGGCGACGCTGAATGAAGAGTTGAGCCATGCGGTGAGGGCGTGCAGCGCATCCTCATTCGGTTTTTTCAGCCGCAGCGGATACCACACATTGGCCAGCACCGGTTTGTCCACCAGCACCGCAAAAGTGCGCACGTAGTTCAGCGAGATGCGCGACACCATGCAAAGCCGACCGCTGGCCCAGCCCCAAAGGTAGTCGGGATAATTCTTATGCCGTCCGCGTTTCCTCATCGTTCCTTTTTGTTCCCGCGGCTCATGAATCGGCAGCAGCCAGGCGTTGGGCTCGGCCGTCATGGTGCGCCGCTCATCGGTCTTGTGATTCCAGAAAGCGGCGTATTCGGTGGGGCGTTTTGTCTTGTCAAACGCATCCCAAACCGTGTTTGCTATGGGGCCGATGTCGGCAAATTTACTGAGCGGAAAAACCGCCGGGCACCGCATGATTTTCTCGGCGTCATTGGCCAGCCGCGGCCAGGCAAAGCGGGTGCGATGCCAGGCCGAGGCGCCGGTCTCGTGACGGTAGACGGAAACGTCGTGTTCAATTTCTCTGGTGGGCGCACCTTTGCGGATGGCGGGTTTGAGCAGGCGGGACAGGGCGGTGGCGTCCAGGTCATCCCTGGGATTGCGCAGCAGATGCACAAAAACAGTGTCGCTGCTGTTGTGATTGCGTTTTTCCTCCTCCTCGCTGCGGCGCGTGGCGACGACCAGACATTCGGACAGCGACGTGCTCTCGGAAAAATTCGTGCGCGCCGCGTCATGGGAAAGCACCACCGCATCCAGCCGCAAAACCTCGGCCAGCAGTTTGCGGGTTTTGCGCCACGCGTCGCCGGTGCAAAGCGCCCCCGGCAACACCGCCGCCAGGCGGCCGCCGTGCTTCAGCCGTCTTGCGGCGGCGGCTAAAATCACCGCGCCGAGGCCGGCATTGGTGGAGGCGTTGATGTTGTGCCGGGAGATGTCGCGGCCGAGGGCTTTTTGCATGCGCTGGCGCGCCTGAGGCGGCATGTCGCCGAACATCTGGTTGC
>RKSH01000172.1 GCA_007570945.1 Gammaproteobacteria bacterium
GCGGCCGCACCGCCATGGAAATGGGCATGCAGAGCATTGAGGTCAGCATCAAGGGCCCCGGCCCCGGCCGCGACTCGGCGGTGCGCGCCCTGAAGGCGCTGGGCCTTGAGGTGACCCACATCACCGACGTCACCCCCATCCCCCACAACGGCTGCCGCCCGCCCAAGCGGCGCCGGGTCTGAGGCCGCGGCCATGGCACGTTACACCGGCCCCACCTGCAAACTGGCGCGCCGCGAGGGCACCGATTTGTTCCTCAAGAGCCCGGTGCGGGCCATCCACTCCAAGTGCAAGTTCGACCACGCCCCGGGTTTTCGCACCGGCGGCGGCCGCCGCCCGCGGGTCACGGTGTTCGGCACCCAGTTGCGCGAGAAGCAGAAGTTGCGCCGCACCTACGGCGTGCTGGAGCGGCAGTTTCGCGGCTACTATGTGGAGGCCGCGCGGCGCAAAGGCTCCACCGGCGAAAACCTGCTGATTCTGCTGGAGTGCCGCCTGGACAACGTGGTCTACCGCATGGGCTTCGCCGCCACCCGCGCCGAGGCGCGGCAACTGGTGAACCACAACGCCATCACCGTCAACGGCCGCAAGGCCAACATTCCGTCCTACCAGGTGCCGGTCGGCGCCACCGTGGAGGTGCGCGAAAAGAGCAAGCAGCAGTTGCGGGTGCGCGCCGCGCTGGAAATCCGCGAGCAACTGGGCTTCGCCGAGTGGCTGGACGTGGACATCAAAAAGGTGAGCGGCGTGTTTCGCGCCCACCCGCGCCGTGACGAACTGCCGCCGGAGATCCGCGAGTCGCTGGTGGTCGCGCTGTATTCCAAATAAGCAATCAACCACGAGGTTTGCAACCATGACCGACCCCGCCGGAGAGTTGAAAATTAAACCCCTCAGCGACACCCGGACCGAGATTAGCATCGGTCCGCTGAATCCCGGCTTCGGCTACACCCTGGGCAACGCCCTGCGCCGCGTCCTGCTGTCGTCCATGCCCGGCGCCGCCGTCACCGAGGTGCGCATTGACGGCGTGCTGCACGAATACTCCGACATCCCCGGCGTGCGCGAGGATGTGATTGAGATTCTCATGAACCTGAAAAGCATGACGGTGAGAATGGAGGACCGCGACGAGGCGCTGCTGCGGTTGCGCAAGAAAGGCCCGTGCACGGTCACCGCCGCCGACATTGAGGAGGAGCACGGCGTGGCCGCGGTCAACCCCGGCCATGTCATCGCCCACCTCACCCGCGAAGGCTCGCTAAGCATGGAAATGAAGGTGGCGCGCGGCCGCGGCTACCAGGTGGCCGAGATGCGCCCCGCCGACGAGGAAAGCAAATCCATCGGCGTGATGCCGCTGGACGCCTCGTTCAGCCCGGTGAGCAAGGTCGCCTACACGGTGGAAAACGCCCGCTTTGAACAGCGCACCGACTTTGACCGGCTGGTGCTGGAGATTGAAACCAACGGCGCCATTGACCCCAAGGATGCGGTCCGCCAGGCCGCCACCGTGCTGCACCGGCAAATCGCCCCGTTTGTGGACCTCACCGAAACCGTCGCCCCCGCCCCCGCCGTCCCCGGCCTCCCGCGCGCCGCGGCCTCGGGTCCGCCGGTGGATCCGGCGCTGCTGAAGCCGGTGGACGACCTAGAATTGACGGTGCGCTCGGCCAACTGCCTCAAGGCCGAGAACATCCACTACATCGGCGACCTGGTGCAGCGCACCGAGATGGAGTTGCTGAAGACGCCCAACCTCGGCCGCAAGTCGCTGACCGAGATTGAGGAAAAACTGCGCGCCCGCGGCCTCACCCTCGGCACCGAGGTGGACAACTGGCCGCCGCCGCAACTCATGCGCGACGCCGAGCCGCGCGGCGGCTTCGGCGGTTTCGGGGTCTGAGATGCGCCACGCTAAATCCGGCCGCCGCCTCGGCCGCACCGCCGCCCACCGCCGCGCCATGTTCCGCAACATGACCGCGTCGCTGATTGCCGAGGAGCAAATCAAAACCACCCTGGCCAAGGCCCGCGAGTTGCGCCGCGTCGCCGAGCCGCTGATTACCCTGGCCAAGGTGGAAAGCGTCGCCAACCGCCGCCTGGCCTACGCCCGCCTGCGCAACCGCGCCGCCGTGGCCAAACTGTTCAACGACCTCGGCATCCGCTTCCGCCGGCGCAACGGCGGCTACCTGCGCATCTTAAAATGCGACCCCCGCCGCGGCGACAACGCCCCCATGGCCTACGTACAATTGGTGGACAAGCCGGCCGGCCAGCCCGACTCACCCTCGCCCGGCGGCCCCGGCGGTGGTTGAGACCTTTCCTCCCGGAGCAGCACAATGCACAACCCCCAACCCCCGCCCCCAGGTTGACCCTGACGTCCTCGTATTGGTAGTATCCCCAAGTGCCGCCCCTCCCCGATTCATGCTATCCTCAGAACTGAAATGAGCCGCCGCCCATCCCTCACCCTCCAGACCGTCACCCTCGCTCTCCTTGCCGGTGCCGTCGCCGCGCCGGCGTGGGCGCAGAGCGGCGACTACGAGTTTGTTGATGCGATGGGGATGTCGCA
>RKSH01000016.1 GCA_007570945.1 Gammaproteobacteria bacterium
TCGGCGTATTCCTTGCCGCTGCCACCGATGATGCAAAATGCCGCCCGCAACTTCGCTCCTTTCCGGTGGCTCTGTTACCGGCAAGGCTGGCCAGGCCTCATCCACTCCGCTCGCCGGTGGTGTGGTTGACATGGCTTGGTGCCTGCCACATCCGCCGCCGCCACCCGGACACTTATTCGTTGCGCGACAGTTGGCCGCTAATTCAAAAACTCCTGGACGGCCGGATGGTGGTGCGCGACACGCCGGACAGCCTGGTCGCCTACGGTTTTGACGCCGCCGCCAATCCGTGGCGGGTGGTGATTTACCGCAAAGCCGCCCCCGGCGCGCGGCGCGGGGATTTTCAGGTGGAGACTTTCCACCGCCTCAAATCCCGCAACTGGCGCAGGCACTACGAGAAAACCTTGGCCCGGCAAAGCCACCCGGTCAAAAAAAGATAACGGCGCTGGGGGGGTCGCAACATCCCCACGGATCACAATGTCCGGGGCTACGATTGGCTCCAGCGCCGCTAACATCGGCCACCCTACCACCCTTTCCTCCCAAAAGTCAACCCATTCCCACCCCCGCCAAAATCCTGTAGTATCGCCTCTCCCGGCCGCCATTTGCCCACCGCCACCGTCGCATGATTCAGCAGCGCACCCTAAAGAATGTCATCCGCGCCACCGGCGTCGGGCTGCACACCGGCGACAAGGTTTACCTCACCCTGCGCCCGGCGCCGGAGGGCAGCGGCATTGTTTTCCGCCGTGTTGACCTGAACCCGGAGGTGCACATCCCGGCGCGGCCGGACAATGTCACCGACACCCGCCTGTCCACCACCGTGGAGCAGGGCGGCGTCAAGGTTTCCACCGTGGAGCATCTCATGTCGGCTTTTGCCGGCCTCGGCATTGACAACGCATATGTCGACCTCACCGCGCCCGAAGTCCCCATCATGGACGGCAGCGCGGCGCCGTTTGTGTTCTTGATTCAATCGGCCGGCATCGTGGAGCAGGGCGCCGCCAAGAAATTTTTGCGGGTCAAAAAGTCGGTGCGCGTCGCGGACGGCGACAAGTGGGTGCGCTTTGACCCGTTTCACGGCTTCAAGGTTTCTTTCACCATTGATTTTGACCACCCCATCTTCAAAAACTCGGTCCAGCACGCCAGCGTGGATTTTTCCACCACCTCTTTCGTCAAGGAAGTCAGCCGCGCCCGCACCTTCGGTTTTATGCAGGACGTGGAAGTCCTGCAAAGCATCGGCCTCGCCCAGGGCGGCAGCCTGGACAACGCCATCGTTCTTGACCAGTTCCACATCGTCAACGAGGACGGCCTGCGCTACAAGGACGAGTTTGTCAAACACAAGGTGCTCGACGCCATCGGCGACCTGTACCTCCTCGGCCACCCGCTCATCGGCGAATACCGCGCCCACAAATCCGGCCACGCCCTAAACAACCGCATCCTCAGAATGTTATTGGCCGATGCCGCCGCCTGGGACTTGGCGGAGTTCTACGACCCCGAGGAAACCCCCATCGTCTTCGCCCAGACCGTGCCGGTAATCTAGTCGCCCTTGACACCGCCGCCTCTTATCCCCGCAAACTTTTTTTCCATGCCCGGCCTCAAAAATCCCCCGTGCGTGGAAAGGGGCCCCCAGGCGTGCCCGTTTTGCGGCCGGCCGGCATCGCCCTCGCCGCCATGAGCCATGTGCTACACTCACCGCCCGTCTTTGCCCGTCACCAAGGCCGCAGAATGAAAAGTCAGCTTCCCCCCACCCTGTTCCGTGCCGCCGCCTTGGCCATCCTCACCCTCCCAACCTTGCTGGCGGCGGCGCCGGTTTTTGCACAGCAGACCGTCACCCTGCAAATCACCGCGCCCAACGCCGAACTGACCGAAGGCACGGCCGCCAACTTCACCATTTCTTTCATGGAATCAGTCACCACCACCGAAGCCATCACTTTCTCGTGGGTCAACAACCCCGGCGTGACCGACAGCGCCGACACCGCGGCGGCCGCCGACTTCGGCCAGGCGAGTTTGACTGGCAACGCCGCCATTCCGGCCGGCATGAGCAGCGTCACCATCGCCATCACCGCCAGCGACGACGCGGTGAGCGAGGGCCCGGAGACTTTCACCGTCATAATTTCCTCGCCGGCCGGCGGTGGCGCGAATGTTGGCAGCGGGCTGACGGTTTCCAGCACCGCCGGGACGGCGCAAGCCACCATCGCCGCTTCGGACCCGGTCACCGTCAGACTCGTCCGCCGCGCCGGGCAAACCGGCGATGTCATCGAGGGGGGTTACGCTGAATTCACCGCCTCCCTGGTTCTCACCGGTAGTTTGACCACCGCCGCCACCGCCGCCAATCCCATCTGCGTGACTTTCCAAACAGAAGTCGGCAACCAGCAGACCCCGGCCAACGACGCCGCCAGCGGCGCCGACCTCGAAGTGCGCGACTGCGCCGGTGAGGAAGTCGCTGTCGCTGTCGCCAACGGTCAAGCCACCGCCGGCGGCGTCCTGATTCCGGCCGGCGGCATGGGCTCGGCCCGGTTGCGCGTTTTGGCGCGATACGACGGCATCGACGAGGGCCTGACCGACGAAGAGTTGACCGTCGACATCACCTCCGCCGCTTTCCAACCGGCCCTCACCGGCGCCACCACCCCGGCCATCGACGGCAACAACCAAAGGGTGACGGTCAACATCCAAAACACCAACCCCCTGCGCACCATTGCGGCAAGCACGCCCATGGCCATGGTGATGGAAGACCACGCCGCCCACCTGTTCCAAATCACCCTGGCCGGCAACCCGCCGGTGCGCCCGGTGACCGTGCGGTGGGCGGTGACCGACGCGGAAAACAACCCCGTGGCAACTGTGACCGGCGGCGGGCGCAATGTCGCCGAGCATGGCGGCGCGCACGGCCCCAGCGACTTCACCGGGCCGGCCTCCGGCAGCGTCACTTTCGGCGTCGGCGACACCGCGGCCAAGGAGGTCATCGTGCGTGCGCGCGACGACGCCTACAACGAAGGCGCGGAAACGCTGACCGTCACCCTCACCGACCCGTGCCCGGCCAGCGGCGCTTGCGAAGTGGGCGGACGCACCGCAACCGACCCGCAGACCGCGCCGGCCTTGGCCGTGAGCCGCGCCACATCCACCGTGCAAATCGCCGCCTCCGACCCCATCGCCATCAGCATCGCCGACGGGCCGGCCGCCATCGTGGCCGGCGAAGACGCGCCCTACACGCTGCACTTCGGCTGCGCCAACGGCGAGTCCGGCGCCGGCTGCACCGAGGTGATTCCGACCACCGACTTGACCATTCCGCTGACCGTCACCGTGGGCGGCAGCGCGGTCACCGTCCCCGGCCGCACGCTGCCGCGCGGCTCCCGCACTTTCACCCTCACCGCCGCGGAAATTAACGCCGGCGGCATGAACCACGGCTCGACGCTGTCGGTGACGCTGGGGACGCCGACCAACTTGCCCGGCGGCGCCACCGCCGCCGTCGCCACCGGTGCCGCCGCCACAACCACCGAAGTTGCGGGTTGGACCGTCGCCTTGAGCGCCGGCCGCCTAAGCGGCAGCGAGGGCGCCGAGTTTGTGTTCACTTTCACCCTCGCCGGCGACCCGGCCGAGTTGGCCAACGGTTTCATGGTGCCCTGGGCCATCGCCGGCAGCGGCATTGACGTCGCCGACTTCGCCCCCGGCGATGCGCTCAGCGGCAATGTGGAATTCACCGCCACCGCCGCCGCCACCCGGACGGTGAGCGTCACCACGGCGCGCAACGACGACGGCAATTCCGCCTCCGAAACTTTCACTTTCACCATCGGCGCTCTCAGCGGCGGCGATGCGGCGCGCGCCGACATTGTGGACGAGGACGCAAGCGGCATGCGCGCCCTCACCGTCACCGTCAACGAGGACGACCCGGCAGCCCGCCAGGCGCGGATGAAAACCATCACCGCCGCCATGGCGCGCGGCATGGCCGCCGTCGCCGACAGCATGATTAGCCGCCGCTTCACCGCCGTCCGCGCCGGGAGCGGCCAGGCCGCCCTCACCATCGGCGGCCAGACCGTCACCGAGGCCGCCGCCGGCGATTTTGCCGCCGCCCGCGGCGACTGGGCCGCCAACCCCTTTGAGCGCGGCCGCATGTTGGCGCAAACCCGCGCCAACACTGGCGGCAACGCCATGGCCATGAGCGAAATTCTGCACGCCAGCAGTTTCAACCTAAGCGGCGTCGGCGGCGACTCCGCCAATATGTGGGGCGCGGCAGAGACCGTCAATTTCGACGACAAAAGCGGCCCCGCCACCTACGACGGCGGCAGCACCTCGGCCCACTTCGGCATCGACCAGCGCTGCGGCGATGACTGCGTGCGCGGCCTCAGCGTCTCGTGGACCGGCGGCGATGTGGGCTTTGATGACACCGTGGCCGGCGTCAACGGCACGGTGGAAAGCAACATCACCGGCCTGCACCCCTACCTGGCGCGCTGGCTCAGCGACGACATGTTCTGGTGGGTCACCGGCGGCTACGGCCTCGGCGACGTGAAAATCCGCGAAACCGACAACACTTTCGACACCGCCATCGGCGTGCGGATGCTGGGCGGCGGCATTTCCGGCGCCGCGCGGGCCGGTGAGTCCACCGATTTCGTGCTGCGCATGCGCGCCCAATGGACCCACACCACGCTGGCCGCCGCCCTTGCCGATGCCGGCAGCGCCCGCCTGCCCAAAACCACCAGCACCACGTTGCGGCTCGGCGGCGAGTGGGAGGCCGGCCGCACCTGGGACTACACCGGCGGCATCTTCCGCCTGCACGGCAATCTCGGCGCCCGCCGCGATTTCCGCGACGCCAAAGACGACATCGCCTACGACGCCGGTGCCGGCGCCCGCTGGACCGGCGACGACGGCTACACCATCGGCGTCGGTCTCACCACCCAAATCAGCGGCCCCGCTGCCAAGGAAAACCGCTACAACGCCGAGGCCTCATGGCAAAAAAGCCTGCGCGGCTTCGGCTTCTCCCCACATGTCCGCCTGGACCTCGGCCGCCACGGCCCCGCCGACTGGAACGGCGGCCTCAGACTGGCCGCCCCCGCCGAGCGTCTGAACTTCACCCTGGAAACCTCCCGCGCCGGCCGTTCCGCCCTGAGCGGCGAGTTGCGGTTCTAAGCAGCGGAAAAAAAGCCCGCCTGACTTGGCCGGGCTTGAAATCAGCCGCTCTTGGGCGCGAAAATTTTTTTTAATTTTTCCCCAAAAAGAAAGCCGCTATAAGAATTGGATCCAAGCAGGCCACCGAGCCTCAAGGCTCATGGTCGGTCACCTCCTCTTTTACCCGTGGGGAGCATGTCACGCTGAACATTTCCGGCCATGAAATCTTCGTCTTTGTTTGAGGGGGCGGGCGCTTGTAGCGGTACATTGCCCTGTTCAATGCGTGCGCTTACGCTTTGTTTTTTCTTTTCTTCTTCAGAAATTCTTCAGCGGCGACGGCGAATTTCAGTGTTTCCTTGCGAAGCTCCTCCAGCCTGTTAATGGCGCCAATTTTCTGTTCCAGAAGAAGACCGCGGAAAACCTCCGTCCCCAAACTTGCCGCTATTGCATGCAAGGAGGCCTGCGCGTGGAAGTAGTTCAGAATAGTTTTTCCCTCCTCCGAATTCAGCGAAAGCATCAATTCAATCAGGTCGGAATACGCCAGATTATCCTCCCGCGAAATCACAGCATATGGCGTGTATTTCTCGTCGGCCCGCATCCTGTTCGGCGAGTCGGCGATAGCCGCTTCCAGTTCTTTCAGGTTTTTCCGTGTGAGACTGACGTGGTGGTACACCGCCTCAATGAGTTTTTTCCGCTTGGTCCGCTTGGACCAAAAAGCGAACACGCTTCCGTAAGCCGCCCCTATTGTAAAGATTGCCGCTATTGCGACAGCCACAGACTCAATAGTCGAAAGAAACCCGATAGTGGCGGCAACATTCATAAAAGCGATTATCACACACAACCCCCCAAACCAAACCCCATGTTGACCTTGACATCCCCGTGTCGTAGTATCCCAAAACCCCCGGGCCGCACTCGTTGACGTCCGCGTTATGCTATAATCCTCCCAATGCGCCGCCCGTACCCCCCTTCCCTCCCCCCCCCCCTTTCCGCTGCCGCCCTTGCCCTCACCCTCGCCCCCACCGCCGCGCAGGCGGGGATTCACCGGGCCGCGAATGAGGACGCGGCGGATGTGATTGCCACGCTGGCGAAGTTTCGCGGGAGCGTGGTCATTCCGCAGGGCGTGACTTTCGAGCAGGTGCGGGCGTTTATGAACAACCTTGGGGGCGAGAATCCGGTCAGCGCCACGCAAATCGGGCATTATCTGCGCGCGCTGGACGAAAGGTTGCTGGCGACCAGCGACGAGGACAACGACAGCGACGCCACCACCACCCGCCACGACACCATCCGTTGCGATAATCCTGTGTGCTTGGCGCCGCCGAGCGGGGTCAATATTTTTGACGACAACGTTTTTACCCCCGACGACACCACCATCGTCATCCTGCCGCCGCTGATTACCCTGTCCTCGGGCTCGTCCGGCGTGGCCGTGCCTGAGGGCACCGCCGTCACCATGACGGCCACGGTGTCGGACTTGGAAGTCACCAGATACACGCAGACCTGGACTTATTTTGAGCCGGGGTCGGGCGGTCAAATTAAGGAGACATTGCTCAATACCCAGTCTCCCAACCCGGTGTCCGCCGACGGCCTGAGCGTGAAGTGGCCGTTGACCGGCCTGCCCGGCCTGCGCGTGTTTCAGTTTGACCGCGAATCCACCTACGTAATCGGCACCGAGCACCATCGTCTCACCGCCAGAATACGCTTTGCGATTGACATCACAACGGACGCGTTTCAGCCGAGCGATGTATTTACGCTCAACGCCGGCGCCGACCAGAGGGTGACGGAGGGCGCTTTCAGCGCAGGCAGCCTGACGCCCGGCAGCGGCAGCATCACCGGCACGATAACTTGCGCGCCCACGTCGTGCGAGCTTTTGGCCATTCGGTGGCGGCAGTTCTCCGATAGCACGTCCGCAGCCTTCCCCATTGCAAGCGGCATCGATGCGCTGGAGTACAGCACCCGCTATTTGCCCCTGGACTTGGGTGGCGGCGCGAGCGGCGACCCCAAATCCATGCTCACCCTCACGGCCACTTTCAATCTGCCGGATGTGCCGACCTCGCGCGATTTTTTCTTCTGTTTGGAGGGGTACGGAGAGACCGTCACCTCCGGCGGACGCCAAGCGCAGACCCAGGACTGTACCAAGGTCACCGTCACCGATGTCGAGCCGCCGGTGGT
>RKSH01000090.1 GCA_007570945.1 Gammaproteobacteria bacterium
GACAACCACGGCTACCGCGCATTGTGCGACGTCCTGACCCGCGCCTACCGCAACCCGCAGCGCGCCGCCGACAAACCGTGGGTGGACTTTGCCTGGCTTGCCGAGCATGGCGAGTCGTTAATCGCGCTGTCCGGCGCGCAGGATGGCGAGTTGGGGCGCGCGCTGCTGGCCGGCAACGGCGCCGCCGAAGCGGTGGCCGAGCGTTACCTGCAGTTGTTCGGCGACCGCTTTTACATTGAGCTGAGCCGCATCGGGCGCGACCACGAGGAGCAGTATATCGCCGCCGCCACCGCGTTTGCCGCGGCCAAGGGAATCCCGCTGGCGGCCACCAACGCTGTGCAGTTTTTGCGCCGCGAGGATTTTGAGACGCACGAAATCCGCGTGTGCGTGAACGAAGGGCGCATTCTGGAGGACCGCAACCGCCCGCGCCGCTTCACCGAGGCGCAATATCTGCGCAACCCCAGGGAAATGAGCGAGGTTTTTGCCGGCCTGCCCGAAGCGCTGGAAAACACGGTGGAGATTGCGCGCCGCTGCAATGTGGCTTTTGATTTTGATTCAATTCATCTGCCGGCGTTTGAGGGCGGCGAGGGCGGGGATGAAAACACCGCGCCCGGGGAAATTCTGCGGCAGAAAGCGGACGCCGGACTGGCGCGGCTGTTGGGGCAGAACCCGGCCCTGGACGCGGCGGTTTACCAGGAGCGTTTGGCGACCGAGCTTGCGGTAATCAACCGCATGGACTACGCCGGTTATTTTCTTATCGTCGCCGATTTCGTCCACTGGGCGCAGGCGCATGATATTCCGGTGGGGCCCGGGCGCGGTTCCGGCGCGGCTTCGCTGGTGTCGTGGACGCTGGGCATCACCGAGTTGGATCCCATTGCGCACGGTTTGATGTTTGAACGGTTTCTCAACCCGGAGCGCGTGTCGCTGCCGGATTTTGACATTGACTTCTGCATGGAAAAGCGCGACCGCGTGATTGAGTATGTGGCCGAGCGCTACGGCGCCGACCGCGTCGCCCAAATCATCACCTACGGCACCATGGCCGCGCGCGCGGTGATCCACGATGTGGGAAGGGTGCTTGGGCACAACCCGGGCTTTCGCGACGCCATCGCAAAATTGGTGCCGTTTAAGCCCGGCATGACGCTGGACCAGGCGTTGCGGGATGAGGTGCGCCTGCAGGAAAGATATGAAAATGACGGTGAAGTGCGCGACTGGATCGACAAGGCGCGCACCCTGGAGGGCGTCAAGCGCAACCCGGGCCGGCACGCCGCCGGGGTGGTGGTGGCGCCCAAAGCCTTGACCGAGTTCATTCCGCTGTACCGTGAAAAAGGCGCGGCCTCCATGATTACGCAGATGGACATGGACGACCTGCAGAGCCTGGGCATGGTGAAAATTGACTTTCTAGGCCTGCGCACCCTGACCATCATCGACAAGTCCATGAAAACCATCAACCGCGCGCGCGCTGAGCGCGGCGAGGAGGAAATTAAACTCACCCAACTGCCGGTGGACGATGCCAAAACATATGCGCTGATTAACCAGTGCCGCACCGCCGGCATGTTTCAACTGGAATCTTCCGGCATGCGCGAACTCATCACCCGCATGAGGCCGGGCTGCTTCGACGACATCGTCGCGCTGGTGGCGCTGTTTCGGCCGGGGCCGCTGCAGTCGGGAATGGTGGACGATTTTATGGAGCGCAAACACGGGCGCAAAAAAATCACCTACCCGCATCCGCTGATGGGGAAAATTCTGCTGCCCACCTACGGCGTGATTGTGTACCAGGAGCAAGTGCTGGCGCTCGCCCGCGCGCTGGCCGGCTACACCCTGGCCGGCGCCGATTTGCTGCGCAAGGCGATGGGCAAAAAGCAGCCGGAGGAGATGAAGAAGCAGCGCGCGGTGTTTGTCTCCGGTGCCGAGAAGAACGGCGTGGGCAAAAAAACCGCCGGGGAAATTTTTGATTTGATGGACAAATTTTCCGGCTACGGCTTCAACAAGGCCCACGCCACCGCTTACGCGCTAATCTCCTACCGCACCGCCTGGCTCAAGGCGAACCATCCGGCGGTGTTCATGGCCGCGTCCATGTCATCGGAAATGCAGCGCACCGACAAGCTCATCGCGCTGCGAAACGAGTGCCGCAACCTCGGCATCAACATCGCGCCGCCGGATGTGAACCGCAGCGAACCGGAGTTTTATGTGGACGGCGCCGGCGACATTGTCTACGGACTCGGCGCGCTTAAGGGAGTGGGCGCCGCCGCCGCCGAGTCGCTGATTGCCGAGCGCCAGGCCAACGGGCCCTACGCCGGTTTGTTTGACCTGTGCGAGCGCGGCGACGCGCAAAAAATCAACCGCCGCGCGCTGGAGTCGCTGGTGAAGGCCGGCGCCCTGGACCAACTCGGCGCGCACCGCGCCGCATGCATGGAATCCATCACCGCCGCGGTCAACGCCGCCGCGCAAAAGCAGCACGACAAGAGCGCCGGCCAGAATGACATATTCGGCGGCGGCGGCGGTGCGGGTGAGGCCGCCGCCGGCAAAAAAGAAAACCGTTTCACCGAAGCCGAGCCATGGGGCAGCGAAGAACTGTTGCGGCGGGAAAAGGAGGCGCTGGGTTTTTACCTAAGCGGCCATCCTTTTGACGCCCACCGTGAGGAGCTGCGGCGCTGCCTGAGCGGCACCCTCGGCGCGCTGCGCGACAAAACCGACGCCACCGTCACCGTCGCCGGCATGGTGTCCGCGGCGCGCTTCTTCAAGGACTGGCGGGACGGCGGCCGGGTCGCGCTGGTGTTTCTGGAGGACGGCACCGGCGGTTTTGACGTCCGCATCCCGGAAAAAATACTGGGCGAGCGCGCGCTGGTGGACAGCGGCCGCATGTTGGTGGTGCGCGGCGAACTTAAAGGCGGCAACCGCGGCGGCGCCGTGTTGCGCGCGTCCGCGTTCATGGATATCGCCGCATTCCGCCGCGCCTGCGGCGGCGCGCTGGTGCTGAGCACAACAGCCGAGCGCATGGCCAACGGTTTTCTCGCCGACCTGGACAAACTCCTTTCGCGGCGCTCGCCGGGCGAATGCGATGTCTACATCCGCTACCGCAACCCGGCCGGCACGCGGGTGCTGCTGCAACTGGGCGAGGATTACAAGTTGCGGCTGGAGCCGGCTTTCGTGGACAACATCCGCGGCCTGGCCGGCGAAGGGAACATGCAAATCAGGTATGATATGCGCAAGTTTGCGCCGGCCTGAGCCGCGCGCGGTTCACCGTCACCCTCAGGATAACGCCGGCATGACTCCCAACTTTTTGGAATTTGAACAGCCCATCGCCGAACTGGAGGCGAAGATTGAGGAGTTGCGCCATGTCACCGCCTCCAGCGCGCTGAACGTCAGCGAAGAGATTGAAACCCTGCAGAAAAAAAGCAGGAAGCTCACCGAGTCGATATTTTCCGACCTTGAGCCGTGGCAAATCACCCAGGTGGCGCGCCACCCGCAGCGGCCCTACACCCGCGACTACATTGCGCGCGTCTTCACCGACTTTGAGGAGTTGCACGGCGACCGCATGTTCGCCGATGACCGCTCCATCATCGCCGGCATCGGCCGCCTGGGCGGGCGGGCGGTGATGGTCATCGGCCAGCAGAAAGGCCGCGACACCAAGGAAAAAGTTTCGTGCAACTTCGGCATGCCGCGCCCCGAAGGCTACCGCAAGTCGCGCCGCTTAATGGAAATGGCGGAAAAATTCTCGCTGCCGGTGCTGACTTTCATCGACACCCCCGGCGCCTACCCCGGCGTTGGCGCCGAAGAACGCGGCCAGAGCGAGGCCATCGCGCGCAACCTGTTCGCCATGTCCGGCCTGCGCACGCCCATCATCGCCACCGTCATCGGCGAGGGCGGCTCCGGCGGCGCCCTCGCCATCGGCGTCGCCGACTGCGTGCTGATGATGCAGTATGCAATCTACGCCGTCATCTCCCCCGAAGGCTGCGCCTCCATTTTGTGGAAAAGCGCCGAGCAGGCGGCGCAGGCCGCCGCCGCCATGTGCATCACCAGCGGCAATCTCAGCAGCCTCGGCCTGGTGGACAAAATTATCCCCGAACCCCTCGGCGGCGCCCACCGCAACCCCGCCGCGGCCGCCGCCACGGTCCAAACCGCGCTGGTCGAAAACTTGGAACGCCTGTGCGCGGTCAAGGTGAACGACCTGCTGGACAAGCGCCACGAGAGGCTGCGTTCATGCGGGCGTTTCACTGAGCAGTGACTCGCGCCCGGCGGAAGATGCAAAAAGCCCAAACCGTTGAGACCGGCAGCGATGATGATTTCCCGCCCCGCGCTTCCCGCCGTCCTCACCGACTTCCTCCGTTCCCGGCCATACTGGCGCGAGTGCCGGGCGGTTCGGGTTGCGTTCAGCGGCGGGGTGGATTCGCTTTGCCTGTTGCATGCGCTGTGCGCGGTGCGGGAGGAGTTGGGGCGGGAGGTTTCCGCGCTGCATGTAAATCATGGATTGGCCGCCGAGGCCGAAGCGCGAGCCGGGCGGTGTGCTGCGCAGTGCGCGGCGTGGGGGGTGGAGTGCCGCGTGCTAAGGGTGAGGGTGAGGCCGCGCGCCGGGGAAAGTTTGCAATCCTGCGCGCGGCGTGAACGTTATGCGGCCTTGGCCGCGCAACTGGCCGGCGGTGATTTGCTGCTGACCGCGCACCACCGCGACGACCAGGCCGAAACCGTGCTGTTTCATCTCCTGCGCGGCGCCGGTGCGCGGGGCTTGCGCGCCATTCCCGAGTCGCGCCGCCTCGGCGCGGGTTATGTTTGCCGGCCGCTGCTTGGGTTTGGCCGCGAGGATTTGCTCGCGCATGCGAGGGCGCGCGGTTTGCACTGGGACGAAGACCCGGCCAACCGTGACCCGCGCTTTGACCGCAACCACCTGCGCCACCGGGTGCTGCCGCTTATCAGCCAGCGCTGGCCGCGCGCGGCGCAGTCCCTGGCGCGCAGCGCGGCGCACATGGCGGAAGTGGACGCGCTTCTTGCGGCATTGGCGCGCGACGATTTGGCGCGTTGCCGGGCGGAACAACCGCCGGGCATTCCGGCGCCCGGCGGGTGGCTGGCGGTGTCAAGGCTTATCCGGTTGCCGCCGCCGCGCCTGCGCAATGCATTGCGCGCCTGGCTTGGCGCGCACGGTTTGCCGGCGCTGAGCGCGGCGCGGTTAAACCGTCTGTGCGATTCGCTGGCGGCGCCGCCGCGCAGCCGGGCGATGCGCTTTGACATCCAGGCGGCGGCGGTGCGGCGCTACCGCGATTTGCTGATGGTGGACATGCAACCGGATTCCCGCCTGTGCGGGGAAAAAAAAATCACCATAGGTGAGGGCGGCGGCGTCGAGTTTCCCGAGCTGGACTACAAAATTGTCTACCGCCAAAGCGCCGGCCGCGGCATCGCCCAAAGCGCATGCGCCGGCGCAGAATGCGGCATTCGTCCGCGCGCCGGCGGTGAGCGTTGCCGCATCGCCGGCACCGCGCACCGCCGCGCGCTCAAAAAAATTCTTGCCGAGCGCGGCATTCCGCCCTGGCAGCGCGGCCGCCTGCCGTTGGTGTTCATCGGTGAGCGCCTCGCCGCCATCCCCGGACTTTTTGTCTGCCACTGGTGCGCGGCCGGCGCCGCCGCTCCGGGGGTGGAGTTGACGATTTCGGCGCTGCAGTCACCGTCTTAGCCGTTGCAGTCACCGTCCCAGCGGTTGCAACCACCGTTCCAGCATCCGCAACCGCCATCCCCGGCGTTTGCCCCGCCGCCCGGGCCCTGCTATCATTCAATCCCGTCATGCCCCGCCGCGCCACCCGCCCATCCTCCCCGGTGAAATACATTTTTATCACCGGCGGCGTGGTTTCCTCCCTGGGCAAGGGCACCGCCTCGGCCTCCCTGGGCGCGCTGCTGGAGTCGCGCGGGCTGCGGGTGGACCTGGTGAAACTGGACCCGTATATCAACGTGGACCCCGGCACCATGAGTCCGTTCCAGCACGGCGAGGTTTTTGTCACAGAAGACGGCGCCGAGACCGACCTGGACCTGGGCCACTACGAGCGTTTTGTGCGCGTCACCATGGGCCGCGGCAACAACTTCACCGCCGGGCAAATCTACGAAAATGTCATCCGCAAGGAGCGGCGCGGCGACTACCTCGGCGCCACCATTCAGGTCATCCCCCATATCACCGACGAAATTAAACGCTGCATTGTCACCGGCCGCGACGGCGCCCATGTGGTGTTGGTGGAAATCGGCGGCACCGTCGGCGACATTGAGTCGCTGCCGTTCCTTGAGGCCATCCGCCAGATGCGCATTGAGATGGGCGCCGCCAACACGCTGTTTCTCCACCTCACCCTGGTGCCGGAAGTGGCGACGGCCGGCGAAATCAAAACCAAACCGACCCAGCACTCGGTCAAGGAGTTGCGCAGCATCGGCATCCAGCCCGACATTGTTTTGTGCCGCACCGGCCGGCGCCTGCCGCCGGCGGCGCGGCGCAAGATCGCGCTGTTCACCAATGTCCCGGAGGAGGCCGTCATCTCGGCCCTGGACACCGGCAACATCTACCGCATCCCCGGCTTATACAGCGAACAGGGCCTGGACCGCATCGCGCTGGCGCACCTCGGCATCAACGATGCGCCGCCGCCGGACATGAGCGAGTGGCGGGCGGTCAACGAGGCGCGCGACAATCCCGACGGCGAGGCCACCGTCGCCATGGTCGGCAAATATGTGGACCTCACCGAGTCCTACAAGTCATTGTCCGAGGCGCTCATCCACGCCGGCATCCGCACCCGCACCCGCATCAACCTCCGCTACATCGACTCCGAAACCGTCACCCTCGGCGACGATGGCGGCATCGCCCAACTGGCCGACGCCGATGCGGTGCTGGTGCCCGGCGGTTTCGGCGGGCGCGGCATGGAGGGCAAGATTCGCGCCGCCGGTTTCGCCCGCGCGCGGCGGGTTCCGTACCTCGGCATCTGCCTCGGCATGCAGGCCGCGGTCATTGAGTTTGCGCGCAACGCCGCCGGCCTCGCGGGCGCCGACAGCACCGAGTTCACCGCCGCCGCCGCGCACCCGGTGATTGCGCTCATCACCGAATGGGTGGGCGCCGATGGCAAGGTGCAAAAGCACGGCGGCGGCGCCGACCTCGGCGGCACCATGCGGCTCGGCGGGCAGGCCTGCCGGCTTAAGCCCGGCTCCCTCGCCGCCGACATTTACCGCGCCGGGGAAATCGTGGAACGCCACCGCCACCGCTACGAATTCAACAACAACTATCTGGAGCGGCTGCA
>RKSH01000198.1 GCA_007570945.1 Gammaproteobacteria bacterium
AAAATGAAAACCATTAAGTTTGCGGCCGTCGCCGCAACCATGATTGCGCTGGCGGCGTCTGCATCGCCGGCCGCAATCGCGCAAAGCAAGTTCATCACCATCGGCACCGGCGGGCAAACCGGCGTCTACTACGTGGTCGGCGGCTCCATCTGCCGGCTGGTCAACCGCGGCACCGGCGACCACGGCATCAAGTGCACCCACACCACCGGCGGTTCGGTGGCCAACTTAAACGGCATTCGCGCCGGCGACCTGGACATGGGCGTGGCGCAGTCCGACTGGCAGTACCACGCCTACAACGGCACCGCGCCGGACAAGTTTCCGGATGGCGCGTTCCGCGAATTGCGCGCGGTGTTTTCGGTGCATCCGGAACCGTTCACCGTTGTCGCCCGCGCCGACTCCGGCATCCGCAAGTTTGCCGACTTGAAGGGCAAGCGCGTCAACGTCGGCAACCCCGGTTCCGGCCAGCGCGGCACCATGGAGGTGGTGATGGAGAAACTGGGCTGGACCATGGACGATTTTAAGTTGGCCTCGGAGTTGAAGTCCGCCGAGCAGTCGCAGGCCCTGTGCGACAACAAAATCGACGCCATCGTGTTCACCGTCGGCCACCCCAACGGTTCCATCAAGGAGGCCACCACCTCTTGCGACGCGCGGCTGGTGGAGGTGGACGGCCCGGTGATTCGCAAACTGGCCGATGACAACGACTACTACGCCATGACCTCCATCCCCGGCGGCATGTACCGCGGCACGAAGAAAGACACCACCACTTTCGGCGTCGGCGCGACTTTCGTCTCGTCCACCGCCACCGACGCGGATACCGTCTACCAAATCGTGAAAGCGGTGTTCGACAACTTCCGCCGCTTCAAAAAACTGCACCCGGCTTTCGCCAATCTGGAGCCGGAGTTGATGATTAAAAACAACCTCTCGGCGCCGCTGCACGAAGGCGCGGTGCGCTACTACAAAGAAAAGGGCTGGATGTAACACCGGCCCCGGCAAAAGCGGCGCCGTGTTTTTCATGCGCGCCGCTTTTGCCGCCGTTTTGCAAAGTTAAACCGCCATGGCCGAACCCTCCCCCTCCGCCCGGCAACTGGAAGAAATGGTTGCCGCCGCCGACACTGGCGCGCGGGCCCCGGCCAGCGGCGCGGTGGCGAAGTTTCTTGCCGCCACGGCCATGGCCTGGTCGCTGTTTCAAATCTGGATTGCATCGCCGCTGCCGTTTATTTTCGGCTTCGGCATTTTTAATGACACCGAGGCGCGCTCCATTCACCTGGCTTTCGCCGTGTTCCTCGCCTACCTGGCCTACCCGGCGCTGAAAAAATCGCCGCGCAACCGCATCCCAACGCAGGACTGGACCATGGCCGCGGCCGGCGCCTTTTGCGCGGCTTATCTTTTCATTTTTTATGTGCAGATTTCCGACCGGCCCAGCAACCCCAACACGCCCGACATTATCGCCGCCATTGTCGGCATGATTCTGTTGCTGGAGGCCACCCGCCGCGCCCTCGGCCCGCCGCTGATGGTGGTGGCCATGGTGTTCCTCGCCTACACTTTCGGCGGCCCGCACATGCCCGGCCTTTTGGCCTGGAAAGGCGCATCTTTCGGCGCCGTCGCCTCGCACCAGTGGGTGTCCACCGAGGGCGTGTTCGGCATCGCCCTCGGCGTGTCCACCAGTTTCGTGTTTTTGTTCGTCTTGTTCGGCTCGCTGCTGGACAAGGCCGGCGCCGGCAACTACTTCATCAAGGTGGCGTTCTCGCTGCTCGGCCACCAGCGCGGCGGCCCGGCCAAGGCGGCGGTGGTGTCCTCGGCCATGACCGGTTTAATTTCAGGTTCATCCATCGCCAACGTGGTCACCACCGGCACTTTCACCATTCCCATGATGAAGCGCGTCGGCTTTCCCGGCGTCAAGGCCGGCGCGGTGGAGGTGGCGGCCTCCACCAACGGCCAACTGACGCCGCCCATCATGGGCGCCGCCGCGTTTTTGATGGTGGAGTATGTGGGCATCTCGTACGTTGACGTAATCCGCCACGCCGTGCTGCCGGCGGTGATTAGTTACATCGCGCTGGTGTACATCGTGCATCTGGAGGCGCTGAAGGCGAACATGCAAGGCCTGCCGCGCCGCACTGAGCCGTCGCCGCTGTTGCAAGTGCTCATGCGTTTTCTGCTCGGCTTTATTGCGGTCGCCGTCACCGCTTTCGCCGTCTACTATTTGTTCGGCTGGATTAAACCGCTGGCCGGCGCCGCCGCCGGCTGGATTATCGCGGCAATGGTGGCGGCGTTCTATGTCGCGCTGGCGTACTCCTGCGCGCGCCATCCCGACCTCAGGGTGGACGACCCCAACGCGCCCCTCACCGAGTTGCCGCCGGTGGGGCCGACGGTGAAGTCGGGGCTGCATTTCCTGCTGCCGGTGGTGGTGCTGGTGTGGTGCCTGATGGTGGAGCGCCTGAGCCCGGCGCTGTCGGCTTTCTGGGCCACCGCGCTGATGATGTTCATTTTGGTCACCCAGCGGCCGCTGTTCGCGCTGTTCCGCGGCGCGCCGCTTTCGCCGCCTCGGCCATCTCCCGCGCCGACCCCATCCGCACCGGCATCCAGGGCTTCGCCTACGACATCCGCACCGCCATTCTGCCGTTCCTGTTCATCTTTAACACCGACCTGTTGTTGATCGACGTCAACTGGTTTGAGGGCATCGCCGTGTTCATTGTCGCCACCGTCGCCATGTTGGTGTTCGCATCCGTCACCCAGGGATTCCTGCTGGTCAAAAACCGCGTGGTGGAAACGCTGCTGCTGTTGCTGGTGGCGTTCACCCTGTTTCGCCCCGGCTTCTGGATGGACCTGGTGGCGCCGCCGCTGGTGTCGGCGCCGCCGGGGTCGCTGGCGCAGGTGGCGGATGGGCTTGCTGCCGGCGACCTGTTGCGCCTGCGGGTGGACGGCTTTGATGACGTGGGCGCGCCGCGTTCTTTCGTCGCCGTGCTGCCCCTCGGCGAGGGCGAAGACGGCGCCGCCAGGCTGCAAGGCGCCGGTCTTGAAACGGTGGCCGCCGGCGGCAAAGTGGTGGTGGACAGCGTCGCTTTCGACAGCGCGGCGCAGGATGCCGGGCTGGACTTCGACCAGGTGGTCACCGAAATCATGTTCCCCGCCGCGCAACCGCCGAAGCAACTAATGTTCATCCCGGCGCTGCTGGTGTTGTGCGGCGTCATTTTTCTGCAGCGCCGCCGCCGCGCGCCGGAGGTGTGACCATGTTCTGCAAAATTCTTTTTCCGCTGGATGTGCAGGAGCCGGAGTTCGCCGGCAAGGCATTCGCCGAGGCGCTGCGTCTGGCCGAGTCCGAGGGCGCCGAGTTGCACTTGCTGACGGTGATTCCCGGTTACGGTTTGCCCATGGTGGCCGACTTTTTTCCCGATGACGCCGGCCCCCGCGCGCGCAGTGAGTGCGAAAGATTGGCCGCGCGGTTCGTCGCCGAAAACGCCGCCGGCAGAACCGTCACCATCACCATCGCCGAAGGCCGCCCATATGAGGAAATCGTCCGCCACGCCGAAAAAATCAACGCCGACTTAATTCTGATGCCCAGCCACAACCGCCGCGGCCTGCACGGCGTCCTCCTCGGCTCCTGCGCCGACAACGTCTCCCGCCACGCCTCCTGCTCGGTGCTGGTGGTGAGGAGCGGTGAAAAAT
>RKSH01000076.1 GCA_007570945.1 Gammaproteobacteria bacterium
GACCACGGCGGCGACCCCCGCGACCCGCATGTGTGGCTGGACCCGGCCAACGCCCGCGTCATGGTCGGCGAGGTGCGCGATGTCCTGTCGGCCATGGATGCCGCCAACGCCGCCGTCTACCGCGCCAACGCCGCCGCCATGGTGGTGCGGTTGCAGAAGATGGAGGCCGACTTGCGCGCACAGGTGCAGCCCTTGCGCGGCCTGCCGTATATCGTATTTCACGACGCCTACCGCTATTTTGAGGCGCGTTTCGGCGTGCGGCCGGTGGCTTTCGTCACCCTCGACCCGGAGCGCCGCCCCGGCGCCCGCAGCAGCCGCCAGTTGCGCGAGACCATCCGCCGCGCGCGCCCCAAGTGCATGTTCAGCGAGCCGCAATTTCCCGCCGCCACCGTCGCCACCCTCACCGCCGACAGCGGCCTGCGCCACGCCGTTCTGGACCCGCTGGGCGCCGGCCTGGCGCCGGGCGGCGAGGCCTATTTCCAACTCATGGCCGATATCGGCGCCGCCATGGCCGAGTGCCTGGGGCGGTGAGGGGCTATACTTCCGCCGCGCCCCGGTAGCTCAGCGGGATAGAGCGGCCGCCTCCTAAGCGGCAGGTCGGAAGTTCAAATCTTCTCCGGGGCGCCATTTTTTTCTCCACAGAATCTGTGGATAACTGTGTGGACAAATTTTCCAATCCACGCGCCTCCGCTGGATTTGCGCGGCATTGCGCGGTGTTGACCGTTTTCCACTCAAAGTTATTTTTCCTTTGTTTTCAAGAACATACCCTCACCGCCGCAACCGCCCCAGCAAAGCCGGGCGTAGGTGTTTGTCTTGCTTAGGTTTTTTTGCAGCCTGTGGATAAAAACGCCGCAAATCCGGAACCGGACGCCGCCCTCACCGCCCCGCCCGGCCATCTGCGCCGCCTGATGGCGGTGGTGTACGACGTTTTTCTGCTGACCGCCGTGCTACTGGTGGCGTTTTTTCCGGTGCCGCTCATCCCCGCCGAATGGCGCGCCTCGTTGCCGGTGCGGCTGGGGTTGCAATGCCACCTGTTGGCCGTCACCGGCTTTTTCTTTGTCCGCCCGTGGTCGCGCGGCGGCCAAACCCTCGGCATGCGCGCCTGGCGCCTGCGACTGGTGGCGGATGGCGGCGCCCCGGTGGGCACCGCCCGCGCCTTGCTGCGTTTTGCCGTGGCTTTCGCCTCGGCGGCGGCTTTCGGGCTGGGATTTTTCTGGATATTCCTCGACCCCGGCCGCCGCACCTGGCACGACATCGCCGCCGCAACCCGCATCGTCACCGTCCCCAAACCATCCCCCCCGGCGCGCTGAGTTAAAACCCGCGTTGGCGGCGAAACTGCTCCATGGCACGGCGGTCGCGTTTGGAGGGACGGCCGCGGTCGTACTGGACGGCGGCGCGGTGGGCGCGCAACGACTGCACCTGCTCCTCGCGGCGGTGGGCGCTGGCGTCACTCTCTTCAAACATTTCCCGCGCCTCGGCCGGCGGACCGCGGCGGGTGCGCGGCTCCACCACGCGCACTTCGTAGTGCAGGCCGTTTTTGCCGATGTCGATGCGGTCGCCGCGGTGGACGGCGGTGGCCGGTTTCGCCTTGCGCCGGTTCACCGTCACCTTGCCGCCACGCACCGCCTCGGCGGCCAACTGCCGCGTCTTAAAAAACCGCGCCGCCCACAGCCACTTGTCAAGGCGTGCGCCATCGCCGGCGTCCACTTCGCTCACGCCGCCTCCTGGTCGGCGAGGACGCCGGCGATGCAGGCGGTGACCTTGGCCGCCATGTCCAGATGCAAAAATTCATCCGGGCCATGGGCGTTGGAGTGCGGGCCGAGCACGCCGCCAACCACAAACTTGGCCTCGGGAAAGCGCGCGCCTAACATGGCCATGAACGGAATGGAGCCGCCCTCACCCATGAACACCGCCGGCTTGCCGAAAAACGCGCGTGAGTTGCGCTCCAGGGAGTCGCGCAGCCAGCCCGGGTGGCGCGGCGCGTCCCAGCCGTCGGCGGCGAGTTCCGGCTCAAACGCAACCCCGGCGCCGTAGGGCGGCTCGCGCTCCAACAGATGCTTAAGCGCGCTGGCGGCGGCGGCGGAGTCGCAGGTGGGCGGCAGGCGCAGCGAAAGTTTGCAGCGGGTGAACGGGCGCAAAACATTGCCGGCGGCGGCGATGGGCGGCAGGCCCTCGGCACCGGTGACTTCCAGCGCCGGGCGCCAGGTGCGGTTCAGAATTAATTGCGCCGGGTCATGCCCCAGCGGACCGGCGCCGGCGGTGAAGGGAAATTTTGCGTACACATCACCGCCCAACACCGCCGCCGCCTGTGCGGCTTCGGCGGCGCGCTGCCGTGGAATCGGAACATGAAACGCATCGCCCTGCACCGCGCCGGCATCGTCCTCCAGACGCTGCAGCAGACGGCGCGTGATGTGAAAAGTGGACGGCACGATGCCGCCGGCGTCGCCGGAGTGCACCCCGGCGCGCAGCATGCGCACCGTCAAATTGCCGCCGGCGAGGCCGCGCAACGAAGTGGTGCACCAAAACTGTTCATAGTTGCCGCAGCCGGCGTCCAGCACCAGCACCAGTTGCGGCGCGCCGATGCGCGGGGCGAGATGGCCGATGTATTCGGCGAGGCCGTCGCTGCCGCTTTCCTCGCACATTTCAATTAATATCAGGACGCGGCCGTGGCTTATGCCCTGCTCATGCAGCGCCACCAGCGCGGCGAGAAAGGAAAACAGCGCATAACCGTCATCGGCGGCGCCGCGCCCGTACAGCTTCCCGTCGCGCACGCTCGGCTGCCACGGCCCGGACTCCGACCAGCCCTCCATCTCCGGCTGCTTGTCCAGATGCCCGTAACACAGCACCGGCCGCGACTCGTCGCCGGCAACCTCCACCACCATCAGCGGCGCAAACCCCGGCCGGCGGACAATGTCAACCGCAATCCCCGGCAGCGGCAGCGCGCGGCACCAGCCGGCGGCCAGTTCAAGCGCGCGCTCCAACTCGCCCCGCGCCTCCCACTCGGCGTCAAAGGCCGGCGACTTGCACGGAATGCGCACATAATCGCAAAGCACCGGCAGAATGGAATCATCCCACAAACGACGGATGGTTTCGCGGGCGGCGGCGGGTTTCATTAAAAAAAAAATGCAGGGGCGGGGAACGGGATAAGGCCGCGCAAATATACCATAATGCCGCCATGAGCACGCCGCAAAAGTTTGCCGTCATGGGCAACCCCGTCGCCCACAGCAAGTCGCCGTTCATTCACCGCGCATTTGCCGCGCAGTTTGGCATTGCGCTCACCTACGATGCGGTGCCTGTTGCGCGTCATGGTTTTGCCGCGGCGCTGCGCGAGTTTGCGGCCGGCGGCGGGTGCGGGGTGAATGTGACGGCGCCGTTCAAGGAGGAGGCCTTTGCGCTGGCCGGCCGTTGCACCGAGCGCGCACAGCGGGCGCGGGCGGTGAACACCGTCACACTTGGCGGCAAAAAAATCCACGGCGACAACACCGACGGCGCCGGCCTGGTGCGCGACTTGCGGGACAACCTCGGCTTCACCCTGAAAAACGCCCGCGTCTTAATCATCGGCGCCGGCGGCGCGGCGCGCGGAATTCTTGCGCCGCTCTTGGCGGAAAAACCGGCGCGCATGCACATCGCCAACCGCACCGCCGGCAAGGCCTTTGCCCTGGCCGAGGAATTTTCCCGCGCAGCCATGAGCGGCGGCGGCCTGGAAACGGCGCGCGGCGTTTATGATTTGGTTTTGCACGCCGCCGGCCCGCAAGGCCCGCCGCCGCAGATTGCGCCGGAAATTTTCGCCGCCGATGCGCTGGCCTACGATTTGTCCTACGCTGACGGCGACACCCCTTTCATCGCCTGGGCAAAACAAAACCGCGCGCCCCGCGCCATCGACGGCGCCGGCATGTTGGTGGAACAGGCCGCGGAATCTTTCCTCGTCTGGCACCGCCGGCGGCCTGGGACGGCGGCGGTGGTCGCCGAATTGCGGCGTGGTTGAGCGGCGCCTCAGCGCAACGTCACCAACTCCTCCCCGGCGGTGGGGTGGATGGCGACGGTGTTGTCCAGGTCGCGTTTGCGCGCGCCCATTTGGACGGCGACGGCGAAGCCCTGGATGATTTCGTCGGCGGCGCGGCCGGCGATGTGGCAGCCGATGATTTTTTCATCAAAGCCAAGGGTGATGAGTTTAACCAAGGTGCGCGGCTTGCGCCCGGCGGGGGCGAAGTAGAGGTCGGTGAATTGGTTTTGGTACACACGCACCCGGTCGCCGAACTTTGCGCGCGCCTCATGCTCGCTCATGCCGACGGTGCCGATGGGCGGGTGGCTGAACACCACGGTGGGAATGTTGGCGTAGTCCAGGCGCGCGCCGTCATGGCCGCCGAACACCCGGTCGGCGAGTTTGCGGCCGGCGGCGATGGCCACCGGCGTCAACGGTTTGCGCCCGGTGACGTCGCCCACGGCGTACACGCCGGCGACGGCGGTGTTCTGGAACTTGTCCACACCGATGCAACCGTGCCGGTCGGCGGTGAGGCCGGCGTTGTGCAGTTGCAGACCGCCGCTGTTGGGCCGCCGGCCCACGGCCCAAATCACACAGTCAAATTCGCCGAGCCCGCCGGCGGCGGTGTGCACTTTAATTTTGCCGCCAATTTTTTCCAGCGCCGTTGGCCGGGATTGCGTCGCGATGGCGGTGCCGGCGTTTTTCATCTCCGCGGTGACCAGCGCGCCGAGGTCGTGGTCAAACTCGCGCAGAATTTTTTCCTTGCGCAGCACTTGCGTGACCTCGGCGCCCAGCGCGCTGAGCACGCCGGCGAATTCGGTGGCGATGTAGCCGGCGCCGATGACGGCCGCGCGCCGCGGCATTTCTTCCAGCGCAAAAAAACCGTCGCTGGTGATGCCAAGTTCGGCGCCCGGCACTTGCGGCACCAGCGGGCGGCCGCCGCTGGCGATGAGGATGTGCGGCGCGCCGTAGTCTTCACCGCCGGCGGTGATGGTGCGCGCGTCAACGAAAGCGGCGCCGGCGGCGACGGTGTGGACGCCGCTTGCGCCGAGGCCGTCGCGGTAGATTGCGTTCAGCCGTTTGATGTATGCATCGCGTTTGCTTTTGAGCGCGCGCCAGTCAAAAGAACCGCCGGCGACGGTGAAACCGTAGTCGCCGGCGTCGTGCAAAGTTTCGGCGATGCGCGATGCGTTCCAGAAAATTTTCTTCGGCACACAGCCCGCATTGACGCAGGTGCCGCCGAGTTTTTTGTTCTCAAACAATGCCACCCGCGCGCCGTGGCTTGCGGCGCGGCGGGCCGCGGCGATGCCGCCGCTGCCGCCGCCGACCACCAGAAAGTCAAACTGTTTCATGCGCCGAAACCGACCGTGACCCGGTCGCGGCCGCCGAGGTCGCGGCGGGTGGCGGTGCGGGCGAGGCTGGCCGCGCGCATCAACTCGCGCACCGCCGCCGCCTGGGTGGCGCCGTGTTCCACGATGAGCGCGCCGGCGGCGGTTAAATGGCGCGGCGCGGCGGCGATGATTTGCGCGAGGTCGTCCATGCCGTCAGTGCCGGCGGTGAGCGCGGCGCGCGGCTCATGGCGGATGCCGTCACTGTTGATGCACGGGTGGTTGTCGGCGATGTAGGGCGGGTTGGCGACGATGACGGTGTGGCGGCCGGCGATGCCGCGCAGCCAGTCGGAGGCGGTGATGGTGACGGCGGCGGCGTGGGCGGCGGCGTTGATGCGGGCGATGCGGCGGGCCGCGGCGCTGGCATCGGTGGCGGTGATGCGCCAGGCCGGGCGTGCCAGGGCCAGGGTGATGGCGACGGCGCCGCAACCGGTGCCCAGTTCCACGATGCGAGCGCCGGCGGAGCCGCGGATGGCGGCGGCGGCCTCCAACGTGGCGGCGACCAGCAACTCGGTCTCCGGGCGGGGGACGAAAACGCCGGGGGCGACGCGGAAATCGCGGCCGTAAAACTCCTTGCGCCCGGTGATGTAGGCCAGCGGCTCGCCCCGGCGGCGGCGGGCGATGGCGGCCTGGTAGCGGCGGCGCGCGGCTTTGGTGACCGTGGCGGCGCCGGTGAGCAGCTGGGCGTCACCAACGCCGGCCGCCCACTTTAGCAAAACGCGCGCATCCAGCATGGCGGTGGGCGAGGTGGCGGCGATGGCCTCACCGCCGGCGCGCAGCATGGCGTCGATGTGGCCGGCCGTCACCGTCAACCGCCGGCCAGGGCCAGGGCCTCGGCCTGGTGCTCGGCGGCCAGCGGCGACAGCAGCGGCTCCAAATCGCCGGCCAGCACCGCGTCCAATTTATACAGGGTGAGGCCGATGCGGTGGTCGGTGACGCGGCCCTGCGGAAAATTGTAGGTGCGGATGCGCTCCGAGCGGTCGCCGCTGCCGACCAGGGTGCGGCGCGTTGCGGCCTCCTTGTCGCGTTGCGCCTTGCGCTCGGCCTCCACCAGCCGCGCGCGAAGGACGGCCAGGGCGCGGGCGCGGTTTTTGTGCTGCGACCTTTCGTCCTGGCATTCCACCACCAGGCCGCTGGGCAGGTGGGTGATGCGCACCGCCGAGTCGGTGCGGTTCACGTGCTGGCCGCCGGCGCCGGAGGCGCGGAACGTGTCCACGCGCAAGTCGCGCGGGTTGATGTCGGCATCGGTGACGGCGTCGGCTTCGGGCAGAACGGCGACGGTGCACGCCGAGGTGTGGATGCGCCCCTGGGTTTCGGTTTGCGGCACGCGCTGCACGCGGTGGGCGCCGGATTCAAATTTAAGTTTGGAATAGGCGCCGCGGCCGACGATGCGGCTGATGATTTCCTTGTGGCCGCCGTGCTCGCCGTGGCGCGCGCTGAGCACCTCCACCGGCCAACCACGGCTTTCGGCGTAGGACTGGTACATGCGAAACAGGTCGCCGCAAAAAATCGCCGCCTCGTCGCCGCCGGTGCCGGCGCGGATTTCGAGAAAAATATTGCGCCCGTCGTTGGGGTCGCGCGGCAGCAGAAGTTTTTGCAGCGCAAGCTCGCCCTCGGCGACCTCGGCAGTGGAGCGGCGCACCTCCTCCTGCGCCAGTTTGCGGATGTCGCCGTCGGCGTCTTCGAGCATTGCGCGCGCCTCGGCCAACGATGCGGCGCGCCCGCGCAACTCGGCGTAGGCCTCCACCGCCGGGGTGATGTCCGCCAGTTCCCGCGACAGGGCGCGGAATCTCGGCTGGTCGCCGAGCACCGCCGGCTGCGCCAGCAGGCGGTGAAGTTCCCCGGCGCGCGCGCTGAGTTGCTCCAGTTTTTCCACCAATGAGGGGTTCATGGGATGGGAGTATACTCCGGGCGGTGAAAGCATTATCCCACCGCGCCGTTGTTCTGCCGCTGGCCGTGGTTTTGGTTGCGCTCGGCGCCTGCCGCGGCGGCGGCGTTGCGGTGGACCAGGCGCAGCCGAAGCCCAATCCGCTGAGCGCGGATCTTATTTTTGACATTCTGCTGTCCGACATCGCCCGCCTGCGCGGCGAGCATGAAGTGGAGGTGGAGGCCGTCACCCGCGCCGCGCGCAAAAGCGGCGACCCCGCGCTCCTCAAACGCGCCGCGGTCAGCGCCATGCGCGCCGGCAAATATTCCGAGGCCCTGGCCAGCGCGCTGCTGTGGCGGAGAGCCGAACCGGAGGAGCGCGCGCCGGGGGAGTTAATCGCGCGCTCACCGCCGAATACCGGCGCATCAAACAAACCGGAGGAGCGCGCGCCGGGGGAGTTAATCGCGCGCATTTACCTGCGCCTGGGCCGCCCGCATGCCGCCGAGCGGCAGTTCACCGACCTTCTCGCCCGCGCCAACGACCAAGGCGAGCAGTTGCGCTCCATCGCCCGCGCGCTGGTGCAGGCCGGGGCGGCGCGCCAACACCTGGCGCTGTACCGCAATCTTCTTGCGCGCCATGCGGACAATGCCGAGGGCTGGTTCGGCAAGGCGGTGCTGGCCAACCGCGCCGGCGACAATGAATTGGCCGAGAAGGCGCTGCGGCGCGCGCTTCGGCTGCGGCCGGATTTCAGCGAGGCGGCGGCGGGGCTGATGGACAAGTTGCGCCACAACCACCGCGCCGAGGAGTTGCAAAAGTTTGCCGCCGATTTTCTGCGCCGCAATCCCGGCGACACGGAACTGCGCATGCAGTTCGCCGACTCTCTGCTAAGCCACGGCCGCCGCGAGCAGGCGCTGCGCCAGTACGCCGAGGTCACCGTCCACGACCCCGACCATGTGAAGGCGCTGTTTGCGGTGGCGGTGCTGAGCCGCGGGCGCGACGACAAAACGGCGGTGAAAAATTTTGCGCGCGTGCTGGAGGTTGAGCCGCGCCGCGACGATGCGCGCTACCGCCTGGCCGAAATGGAATACGCCAACCGCCACTACCGCGCCGCCGCGCGCCTGGCCTGGGAGGTGACGGACGTGGAATATTATCTGGACGCGCAACTGCTGTTGGGCGCGGCCATTGCAAAAACGCGCGGCACTGATGCCGGACTGGCTTTTTTGCGCGCGGTGCCGGCTGGCGACGAACGCCACCGGGTGCGCTGGTTCCTGCGGCAGGAACAAATTTTGGCCGAGGCAAAACGCTACCCGGAGGCGCGCAAACTGCTGGACCAGGCGTTGCGCGAATTTCCCGACAACGGCGAACTGTTGTACGCCCGCGGCCTGGTGGCGGCGCATCTGAAACTGGTGGACCTGCACGAGCGCGACCTGCGCAAACTCATCCGCCAGGAGCCGGACAACGCCCACGCCTACAACGCCCTCGGCTACACCCTGGCCGACCTCACCGACCGCCATCAGGAGGCGCTGCAACTCATTCGCAAAGCCATGTCGCTGCGCGCCGACGACCCGTACATTCTGGACAGTCTGGGCTGGGTGCATTACCGCCTCGGCCACATTCACAAGGCCATCGCGTTTTTGCGCCAGGCCCTGGCGCTTGGTTTTGATGCCGAAATCGCCGCCCACCTCGGCGAGGTGCTGTGGGTGTCGGGCCAGCAGCAGCGCGCCCGCGCCGTCCTGCGCCGCGCCGCCAAGCAAAACCCGGACAACGAAGTCCTGCGGCGGACCCTGGAGCGTTTCGGGCTGTGAAATTTTATCCGCCGGCGGCGAGGGTGGCGGTGATGGCGGCGGCGGTGATGGCGGCCGCCGGTTGTGCCGGAAAAACCGCGGCGCCAACCGCGCCGGCCGCGGTCACCGACCCGGCGCCAAGCGCGCGCGCCAAGTTGGTGCGCTGGGAGTTGCAGGGCAAACTCGGCGTGCGCACCAACGACATCGGCGGCGCCGCCTCACTGCTGTGGCGGCGGGACGGCGCGCGCCATCACATTGAATTGTTCGGCCCCTTCGGCAGCAACCGCATGGTGATAAAACAGGACAAGCACTCGGCGGCGCTGCGCGACGGCGCCAACCAAACCTGGCGCGCAAAAACCGCGCGCGAGCTTTTGTTCCAAAGCGCCGGCTGGCATGTGCCGTTTGAGGAACTGACCCGCTGGGTGGTGGGCCTGCCGGCCGGGGGTGAGGGTGAGGGCGGCGGCGAAAACAAAACCCGCGACGCCGCCGGCAATTTGTCCATGCTGCGCGAGGCCGGGTGGACGGTGCGCTACCTGGCCTGGGACGATGCGCGCAATGAATTCAACCTGGCCCTGCCGCGCACCGTTTACCTCAGCGCATCGCCTTTGGTGACGGCCGGCCTGGTGCACGAAAAATCCGGCCGGCCGGTGGAGCGGCTGGAGGTGCGGCTGGCGCTGAGGCAATGGCGGCGGCTGGCCGGCGAGCTCACGTTGGCGGCGCCGTGAGTCAAACGGACAAGCCATGGCCGGCGCCGGCCAAGTTGAATTTATTCCTGCGCATCCTCGGCCGCCGCGACGACGGCATGCACCGCATTCAAACGGTGTTTCAATTTCTGGACTTGCATGACGACTTGCACTTCCGCCCGCGCGGCGACGGCAAAATTATCCGCCGCCCCGGCGGCGGCGGTGACGATTTCATCGCCCCCGGCGAGGACCTGGCGGTGCGCGCCGCCATTTTGCTGCAACGAACCACCGCCCATCCCGGCGGCGTGGACATCCGCGCCACCAAACGTATCCCGGTGGCCTCCGGCCTCGGCGGCGGCAGTTCCTGCGCCGCCACCACGTTGATAGCGCTGAACACCGTGTGGCGACTCGGACTCGGCATCGAGCAACTTGCAACCATCGGCCTCGGCCTCGGCGCCGATGTGCCGGTGTTTGTGCGCGGCCATGCGGCCTTTGCCGAAGGGGTCGGCGAGGTGCTGCATCCCTTGGCGCCGGCGGAGGCGCATTATGCGGTGTTGGCGCCGCCGTGCCGGGTGCCTACAGCCAAGGTCTACGCCGCCGCACGGTTGACAACAACGCGGCGGCCAATCACAATACGCGACTTCCAGAACGGCGGCGACGCCCTCGGCAACGACCTGCAGCCGGTGACCTGCAGCCTGTTTCCGGAAGTCGCCGCCGCGCTGGCCCATCTCGCAAAATGGGGGCGGGCGCGGCAGAGCGGCAGCGGCGGGGCGGTTTTCGTGGCGGCGCGCGATGCGGCCTCGGCGCGATGCATCGCGCAGGCGGCGCCGGCCGGGTTTCGCGGTTTTGCGGCGCGCGGCGTGAACATTCACCCGCTGGCGGCGCGCGCGACTGGGGTGTAGCCAAGTGGTCCAAGGCACCGGGTTTTGATCCCGGCATTCCCAGGTTCGAATCCTGGCACCCCAGCCAACAACACTAAAACGAGGCACCCATGTCCGTTGAAAACATGGCAATTTTCCACGGCAACGCCAATCCCGGCCTGGCGGCGGCGGTGGCGAGGTTTCTGCGCATTCCGGTGGGCAAGGCGGCGGTGGAGCGGTTCAGCGACGGCGAGGTGAATGTGGAGGTGCTGGAAAACGTGCGCGGCCGGGATGTGTTCATCATTCAGTCCACCTGCGCGCCCAGCAACGACCACCTGATGGAACTGTTAATTCTGATGGACGCGCTCAACCGCTCCTCGGCGGCGCGCATCACCGCGGTGATTCCGTATTTCGGCTACGCGCGCCAGGACCGCCGCCCGCGCACCGCCCGCGTCGCCATCTCGGCCAAACTGGTGGCCGACATGATTACCGGCGCCGGCGCCAGCCGCGTGCTGACCATGGACTTGCACGCCGACCAAATCCAGGGCTTCTTCGGCATTCCCACCGACAACATCTACGCCGCGCCGGTGCTGTTGAAGGATTTGTGGCAGCGCGAATACGACAACATGTTGGTGGTGTCGCCGGATGTGGGCGGCGTGATGCGCGCCCGCGCCATGGCCAAGCAACTCAACACCGACCTGGCCATCATCGACAAGCGCCGCCCGCGCTCCAACGAGGCCAAGGTGATGCACATCATCGGCAACGTGGACGGCCATAGTTGCATCCTGATGGACGACATGGTGGACACCGCCAACACGTTGTGCGAGGCGGCCAGCGCATTGAAAGAGCGCGGCGCGGTGCGCGTGCTGGCTTACTGCACCCACGCCGTGCTGTCGGGAAAGGCGGTGGAGCGAATCGCATCCTCGGAACTGGACGAGGTGGTGGTCACCGACTCCATTCCCCTGGGCCAGGCGGCGCGCGACTGCGGCCGCATCCGCGACCTCAGCATCGCCGAGTTGCTCGGCGAATCCATGCGCCGCGTGGCCAGCGAAGAATCCCTGGGCGAATTGTTTCTGGACTGACGCCCCAAACCAAAACACCAAACCGAAGAGGCAAACCATGGCCGAACAATTTGAAGTCAGCGCCGAGTTGCGCAACACCACCGACACCGGCAGCGCGGCGGCGCGGCGGTTGCGGCGCGCCGGGCGGGTGCCGGGCGTGATTTACGGCGCCGGCAAACCGGCCGCGCACATCGTGATGGGCCACGACGACATGCGCCACAAATTGGCGGTGGAGTCGTTCCACTCGGCCATCATCACGGTTAAAACCGGCCGCCACACCGACAGCGCGGTGCTGCGCGGCGTGCAGATGCATCCGCACCGCAGCCAGATTCTGCACATTGACTTCCAGCGCGTGCGCGCCTCGGAGGCCATCCACATGAAAGTGCCGCTGCATGTGATTGGCGGCGACGCGGCGCCGGGCATTAAAATGGACGGCGGCATTCTCAGCCACCTGATGACCGAGATTGACGTCACCTGCCTGCCCCGGGATTTGCCCGAGTACCTGGAAATTGACGTGTCGCAACTGGGCCTGAACGAGTCCCTGCACCTGTCCGACCTGCGGGCGCCGCCGGGGGTGGAACTCACCGGCCTGGCGCACGGCGGCGAGGACTTGTCCATCGTCGCCATCGTCCCGCCGGCCAAGGAGATTGAGGAGCCGGCGGAGGGCACTGATGAGGCCGTGGGCGAGGAGCCGGCCGAGCCGGCCGCCGGTGAGGCCGGCGCCGCCGAAGGCGAGGGTGAAAGCGGCGGTGAGGGCTGAGATTGCCTGACGGTGAACACGCCCCGCCGCCGGAGTTAATCGTCGGCCTCGGCAACCCCGGCGCCGAATACCGCGACACGCGCCACAACGCCGGCTTCTGGTTCGCCGAGGCGCTGGCGCGCAAATTCGGCGCGGCGCTGGAGAACAAAACCAGATTTTGCGGCCGCTTGGGAAGCATCACCATCGGCGCCCGCCGCCTGCGCCTGTTGCTGCCCGGCACGTGGATGAACCTAAGCGGCGACAGCGTCGCCGCCGCCGCGGCCTTTTATCGCGTCCCGGTGCGCGCCATCCTGGTGGCCCACGACGAAATCGACCTCGCCCCCGGCACCGTCCGCATCAAGCGCGGCGGCGGCGTCGCCGGCCACAACGGCCTGCGCCACATTGTCCAGCGCATCGGCGGCGGTGACTTCCGCCGCCTGCGCATCGGCGTCGGCCATCCCGGCAACAAGGACGGGGTCGTATCCTACGTTTTGCACCCGCCCACCGCCGCCGAGCGTACTCTGATTGAGGACGCCATCGCCGACGCCGTCACTTGCATGGACGGCATCGCCGCCGGCGACTGCGAGGGCGCCATGCGCAAACTGCACGGCGCCGGCCGTGGGGTTTAAGTGCGGCATCATCGGGCTGCCCAATGTGGGCAAGTCCACCCTGTTCAACGCCCTCACCGCCGGCAACGCCGCCGCCGCCAACTACCCGTTCTGCACCATTGAGCCCAACATCGGCACGGTCGCGGTGCCGGATCCGCGCCTGGCGCAAATCGCCGCCATTGTGCAGCCGGCAAAAACGGTCAGCGCGGTCATGGAATTCGTGGACATCGCCGGCCTGGTGCGCGGCGCATCGCAGGGCGAAGGTTTGGGCAACCGCTTTCTCGCCCACATCCGCGAAGTGGACGCGGTGGCGCATGTGGTGCGCGCTTTTGCCGATGCCAACGTGACGCATGTCGCCGGCCGCGCTGAGCCGGCCGCCGACATCGCCGCGGTCAACACCGAAATCCTGCTGGCCGACCTGGCCACCGTGGAACGCGCCGGCGACAAGGCGCGCAAGGCGGCCAAAGCCGGCGACAAAGAGCACCGCGCCCTGGCCGAACTGCTGGACAAAGTGCACCGAGAATTAAACGACGCCCATCCGCTGCGCGCCATGGATTTAAGCGACGGTGAACGCGCGATGCTGAAGCCGCTGTGTCTGCTCAGCGCAAAGCCGGTGCTGTTCGTCGCCAACACCGACGAGGCCGGCTTTGGCGGCAATGCGCTCAGCAAAATCGTGGACCAAACCGCCGCCACCGAGGGCGCCGAGTCGGTGACGGTCTGCGCGGCCATTGAATCCGAGTTGGCTTCCATGACCGCGGAGGAACGCGATGCATTTCTGCGCGACCTGGGCGCCGCCGAACCCGGCCTGCACCGCTTTATCCGCGCCGGCTACGCGTTGCTCGGCCTGCACACATTCTTCACCGCCGGCCCCAAGGAAGTCCGCGCCTGGACCATCCCCCGGGGCGCCACCGCCGCCGAGGCCGCCGGCCACATTCACAGCGACTTTGAGCGCGGCTTCATTCGCGCCGAAACCATCGCCTTCGCCGATTTCATCCACCACAACGGCGAGCCCGGCGCCCGCCGCGCCGGCAAACTCCGCCCCGAAGGCCGCGACTACATCGTGCGGGACGGGGATGTTTTGCATTTTCGCTTTAATGTTTGACTGCCGCCGGCCCTGCAGTCACCATTTCCATCCCTCAAACCACCGTTTCTGCACTTGCAACCACCATTTTCGTCCCCGCTATCACCGCCTCCGCCACTTGCACCGTCACTTTCGCACTCCAGACCATCATGTTTCGGCTTGACACCCACGGGCGGAGTGGGTATCTTTCGCCGCACATACCGATTCTCGCCGCTCCGGCCCAGCCGGGTGGCCCGAAAAATACAATACCCGGCAAACGGCAGGATTAATTACCCTGCTTCGGGAAATAAGCGGGAACGTCACACGAGTGTCGGTATGTAACCGCCCGGCGTTACGGCGCCGGTAAGTTCACTAACCGGAGAAACGACATGAAAACCCAAACCATCATTTCCACCCTCGTGGCCGCCGTTGCTCTTTGCACTTTTCCCACGCTGGCCAGCGCAAATGATTTTTCGGACCTGACCGACTTCCGCAATCTTTACAGCGTAAAGGTTAACTTTGGAAAGTCGGTTAACCAACACAACCGGTTCACTTTCACCGGCACGGTACCGACCTACCTCAGCCTGAGCCAGCCGCTGGAAAAATTTAACCTGAGTACCGGTGCCAAAGTTGGAATCGGCATCGGCATTGGTGCGGCAGCTTTGGCGATTATCGTCAACGACAACTCGGACGATGATGACGATGACCATGAATGCGAGAGAGGCGAGCGCCGTAACCGGATCAGCCTTTCCCAACAGCCGGCTTCGGACGATGATTGCTAGTAGACCGTGCAGGTCCGCCGAGGCGCCGGATTAAACGCAAGCTACACGAGCATCTAACGCCCATCAGCGGCGGCGGTTTTTTCCACCCCGCCCTCACCCTCACCGCTCAGGCCGCATGTTGCAAGCCGGCCTGGCGGTCGAACTCTTCCTGGGATTGCCGGGCCTCGGCGGTGAGCCAATTGATGAAGTCGGCCACCGACTGCTGGCGGGCGCTTTCGGGGCGGCAGGCCAGGTGGTAGGCGACCGGGGACAAACTGGAGACGGTGAACAACTTGACCAGGCGGCCGGCGTTCAAGTCGTCGCTGACATGGGCGCTGCGGGCCAGGGCGATGCCTTGGTGGTCCATGGCCGCCTGCACCGCCATGCTGGTGTCGGGGAAGTGGGTGCCGTGGGGCAGGATGCGCGGCTCGCAGCCGGCGTCGCGGAACCAGTCGCGCCATCGGGGGCAGATGTCCACGGCGGTGCGGTAGAGCAGCGGGTAATGGTGCAGGTCGGCCGGGGTTTCGGGCATGCCGTGCTTTTTGAGGAAGTACGGGCTGGCCACCGGGAAGACGAACTCGCGCAGCAAGGGGATGACCTTGAGGCCGGGGTAGTTGCCGCGGCCCAGGCGGATGCCCACATCCACGCCGCCGGCCGAGAGGTCGGCCAACTCCTCGCTGGTGGAAATCCACACATCCACGCCGGGGTGGCGCTCATTAAAATGACCGAGGCGCGGCACCAGCCACTTGAAAGCCAGCGACTGCAAAAGACTGACGCGAATGGCGCCGCCCTCCACGCGCCGCTGCAGGCCCTCCACGGTGGCGCTGATTTTGTTGAGGAAGTCGCGCACCACCGGCACCGTGACCTGGCCGCTCTCGGTGAGGGTGAGAGTGCGGCCCTGTTTTTCAAACAGTTTCAGCTGCCACAACCCCTCCACATGGCGGATTTGGTGGCTGATGGCGCTTTGCGTCACGTGCAATTCCTCGGCGGCGCGGGTGAAATTAAGGTGGCGGGCGGCTGATTCCAGCGCGCGCAGGGCGGTGATGGGCGGGTAGCGGAAAGGCATGATGGCGGACCTCGTCGGCTTTGGTGCGGCTTCAGTGCGGTTTCACTATGAGATTTCTCTCATGGATTATATGAAAATATATCCTTTGATTACAAGGAATTGCCTCTATATTATGCGCGTCCGGCTAATGAATGGCAAAGGGCTATCATGCCGGAAAACAAACCGGGCAACAACTCACAACGAGGGCTGAACCATGATGTGGACCATGCACACCAAACTGGGCACCGCCTACATTGGCGCGGTTGTTCTTCTCACCCTGGCCATGGCCATTCTGGGCTGAGGGCCTAATTTCACCACCACAACCAACAGGAGCAAAACGATGACGACATCAGCAGTAATCCGCTTGATCGGCGATGGCTTGAGTCGCGTCGGCTTCCCGGCGGGCGCTGCTGAGGGCGCGCCCCATGGGCGGCAGACGGCGGAGCAAATCATCCGTGCGATTGGCAGCCAGGTGCGGCGGATGGCCGCGCCGGTGATCCTGTGGCGGCGGCGCGAGCAGACCATCAAGTCGCTCTCGTCGCTGTCCGACCACCACCTGAGAGACATCGGCATTGAGCGCGCCGACATCCGTCGGATCGCCCATCAGATGACTTTCCGCAAATAACCGAATCCTCTCCTCCTCTGTGACTTGGCCGGCGCGCAAGCGTCGGCCTTTTTTTTGCGTTTTGCTGTGGCCGACGGTGTATATTGCCCGCCACTCCATGCATTCAAGGGGACGGCCATGAAAACGAAGAAAAAAATTCTGTACATCGCCTTGTGCGCACTGGTGGCGGCCGGCGCCTCCCTCGCCCTCACCGCCGCCCACGCCGGCAAGCCGCCGGTGAACACCGAGGGCGGCGAGTTCGCCATTGACGGCTACGATGCGGTGGCCTATTTCCATGAGGGGCTGCCGGTCAGAGGCTCGGCGGAATTTTCCGCCACCTACAACGGCGCCCGCTGGGCTTTCGCCAGTGCCGCCAACCGTGACCGGTTTCGCGCCGCACCGGAGGATTTCGCGCCGCGCTACGGCGGCTACTGCGCCTACGCCGTCAGCCAGGGCTACACCGCGCCCATCGACCCGGCGGCGTGGAAAATCGTGGACCGCCGGCTGTATCTGAACTACAGCAAAAGCGTCCAGCGGCGCTGGGAGTCCGACCAGGCGCGCCACATCCGCGCCGCCGACCGCAACTGGCCGGCGGTGCTGCAATAACACCGTCCGCCGGGGACTCCGCCATGACTCTCGATGAACAAGCCATTGAGCACCTCCGCATCTCGCGCAAGCATTTGGAGGTGAAAGTCAAGATGTACGCCGAATACATCGAATCCGAGATGCGCAAAATCCGCGGCATGTATTCCGACACCGCCGCCCATGCGCAAAAAGTGCTGAGCGGCGAAACCATCACCCGCGAGGAGGCCGAGGAGATGATTGAGGAACGCGCCCAGTACGACACCGAGATTCAAAAAAGCCTGCTGATTATCCGCGGCGCCAGCCAGAAACTCGCCAGACTCAACAACAACGCCTCCGCCGCCATCGGCAGCATCATCCGCCAGCGCGCCGACGGCGGTTCCTGAGCCGGGCGGGCGCGATGCTGGATAAGTTTTACACCAAGCCGCAAGCGGCGGAGAACTGCCACCGTCATGCGTTGGCCACGCTGGAGACCATCGGCGCGCGCGAGGCGTGGT
>RKSH01000205.1 GCA_007570945.1 Gammaproteobacteria bacterium
GTCGCCGCGCCCTCCTCCAGCCGGAACGCCAGTATCCGCAACAGCACCATTTCAAAACCGCTGCGCGGGTCGGGGGCCAGGGGCAGGTCGCGCTTGCCCAGTAGCGCGGCCTGGTAGCACCACTGCAAATCCTCGGCGCTGAAGCGGCCGCTCAAGGCCAGCGCGCCGGCCGGCACGCCGTCCAGGCTTTGCGCGGCCTTGGGCGCGCTTTGCGCCAGGGCCAGACGGTGAAAGCAGAGCAGCAAATCGTCCAGCGCCACCGCGTAGTCCGGCGACTTTTCGGCCATGGCGGCGACCGCCGCCAGGGCGCCCTCGGCATCATTGCCGGCGATGGCGCCAAGCAACGCTTCTGTGTGCGCCTCATCAATCATGCCAAGCATGGCGCGCACCGCCGCCTCGCGCACCTCGCCGCCGCCGTGGGCGATGGCCTGGTCCAGGAGGCTGAGGGCGTCGCGCAAGCTGCCGGCCGCCGCGCGCGCAAGAATGTCCACCGCGGCGGCGTCAGCCTCCACCTTCTCCTCGCGCAGAATCAACGTCAGCCGTGCGGCAATCTCGGCGGGCTCCAGCGCGCGCAGGTGAAACTGCAGGCAGCGCGACAGCACCGTCACCGGCAGTTTTTGCGGGTCGGTGGTGGCAAGCAGAAACTTGATGTGCTCCGGCGGCTCCTCCAGCGTCTTCAGCAGCGCGTTAAAACTGTGCGCCGACAGCATGTGCACTTCGTCGATGAGGTAAATCTTAAAACGGCCGATGGTGGGAACATACTGGACATTGTCCAGCAACTCGCGGGTTTCCTCCACGCGGGTGCGCGAGGCGGCGTCCACTTCAATCAAATCCACGAAACCGCCCTGCTCCACCGCGCGGCAGTTGCCGCACTCGCCGCACGGCGATGAGCTAATTCCCTTCTCGCAGTTCAGCGCGCCGGCAAAAATGCGCGCCAGCGTGGTCTTGCCGACGCCGCGCGTGCCGCTCAGCAAAAACGCATGGTGTACGCGCCCGGAGTCCAGCACATTGACCAGCGTGTCCACCACATGCTTTTGCCCGGAAACTTCGGCAAAAGTGCGCGGGCGCCACTTGCGGGCGAGGGCGAGGTAAGTCATGGCGCGGTCGGAAACAACGGGGAAAGCGAGTATGCGCGCGGCAACGCCGAAGGTCAAGCCGGGCGGCGGCGGCGTTTTTTGCCGGCGCCGGGCTGGGCGGTGGAAATTTTCGGCGGCGGCAGGTCCACCGCGCGCGCAAGGTGCGGGAATGCATCACTTTTATGCGGAATGGCCATGGCGTCCACGAAGTGTTCCTGAAAGCGCGGCTCCACCGCTGTTTCGATTTTTTCTATGTTGCACACCGCCGCGGAAATTTCGGCGCGCGAGTTGCCGTCCAGCAGCGCGATGCGCGCGCCGGCGCCGGCCGCGTTGCCGGCCGAACTGACCTGCGACAATTCACAGTCCGGAATCAGGCCGAGCACCATCGCGTATTTGACGTCAATGTGGCTGCCGAAAGCGCCGGCCAGGCGAATGCGCTCCACCGCCGGCACGTCAAGGTGATCCATCAGCAGCTTGACGCCGGCGTACAACGCGGCCTTGGCCAATTGCACGGCGCGCACGTCGTTCTGGGTGATTCTCAGCGCGCGGCCGCCGCCCTCACCGCCGCCCCGGTGGAGGACATATTGAAAAGTGCGGCCGTCTTTAACAATGCGCGGCGTGCGCGCCGCCAGTGCGCCGTCAATCACCCCGTCGGGGCTGATGATGCCGGTGAGAAACATTTCGGCCAGCGCCTCAATAATGCCCGAGCCGCAGATGCCGGTGACGCCGACGCCGGCCGAGCCGGCGGTGAAAGCCGGGTCATCGGACCACGCATCGCAACCGATCACCTTGAAGCACGGCTCCAACGTTTCGCGGTCAATGCGCACCCGCTCCACCGCCCCGGGCGCGGCGCGCTGGCCGCAACTGATTTGCGCGCCTTCAAAAGCCGGGCCGGTGGGACTGGAGGCGGCGAGGATGCGGCGGCGGTTGCCAAGCAGAATCTCGGCGTTGGTGCCCACATCCACGATGAGCGAAATCTCGTCGCGCAAGTGCGGCGCCTCGGACAGTGCCACCGCGGCGGTGTCGGCGCCCACATGGCCGGCAATGCACGGCAGCACAAAAACCCGCGCGTTGGGGTGCAGGCGCAGGTCCAACTCGCTGGCCCACAAACTCAGCGCCTCGTCGGTGGCCAGCGCAAACGGCGCGCCGCCGAGTTCCACCGGGCTGATGCCGAGCAACAGGTGGTGCATGATGGGGTTGCCGACAAAGGTCACATCCAAAATGTCGCCCACGCCGATGCCGGCCGCGGCGGCCGTTTCCTCGGCCAGCTTCTGCACCGCCTCGCGCACCGCGCGGGTCATCTCCTTGTCGCCGCCGGGGTTCATCATCACGTACGACACCCGGCTCATCAGGTCTTCGCCGAAGCGAATCTGCGGGTTCATCGCCCCGGCCGAGGCCGCCACCTCGCCGCTGGACAAGTCGCACAGATGGGCGGCGATGGTGGTGGAGCCGACGTCCACGGCAATGCCGTAGGCGCGCGCGCGAAAACCGGGCCACACGGCGATGATGCGGTCGGCGCGCGGGCCGTGGTGCACCGCCACCGTCACCTTCCACTCGCCGGCGCGCAACGCGCCCTGCAGGTCGTGCAGCGGGCCGATGTCCACCACCAGATCCTCCAGCCGCCACTCAAACTCCAGCGCTTTTTTCAACCGCCACAAATCGCCGGCCGGATCGTGCATGTCAGGCTGCTGCACCTCCACGTAATAAATTCGAATCACCGGATTCAGGTTGATGTCCATCACCTCGGCGTCCTTGCGCACCACCTGACGGTGCACTTGGCTGTCCGGCGGCACGTCAATCACCACATCGCCGAGGATTTGCGCCGAGCAGCCCAGCCGCCGGCCCTCTTCCATGCCGTAAATTTCGCGGTATTCCTCCTCGGTGTCGCCGGGCTCGCTCAGGTGTTCGGTGCGTGAGGTGAGCCCGTGCTTGGCGAAACGCCCGGCACTGAGCAGCACCTGGCACCTACCGCACATGCCGCGCCCGCCGCACACCGAGTCGAGATCGACGCCGAGTTGTTGCGCCGCTTGCAGCACCGGCGTCCCTCTCGGAAACCGCCCGCGGCGGCCCGAGGGGGTGAACACCACCAGCGCGTCGGGTGACGGCATCTCAGCCGCGCCGCAGGGGGCCGCGGTGATGCGGCGCGTCATCGGGAATCACGTAATAGTCGCCGGCGTCCTCAACATAAATGTGCCCGGCAATGCCAAGCCCGGTGGGCGTGTCAAAAGAACCGGCAAGAATGGCGACATAATCGCGCGAGTTGGGTTTGTAAAACAGCGATGACCCGCAACGCCCGCAAAAACCGCGCCTGGCAAAATCCGACGACGCAAACCAGGCGACGGCCTCCTCACCGCGGTCAAAAACCAGTTCACTCCACTTTGCCCCGGCGCTCGCCCACTGGTGCCCGCTGCTCTTGCGGCACTGGGTGCAGTGGCAGACCGTGACGCCGCGCAGTTCACCGTTCACCGTGTAGCGCACCGCGCCGCACAGGCAACTGCCGCGGTGTTCGCTCATGGTTTGCCTCCGGGTGAGGCCGTCTCACCCTCGGCGGCGGCGCCAACGTTGCAGTTTGCGCCGCTGAGCATTCCCCGGATATTCGCCAGCAACGCGACGCTCAGCATATTAATCAGCAGGCCGGCCAGGATGGCGCCCAGGCCGGCGGCGTTGCTCTGCATGTGGAAAACACCGTAGACGGCGGCAACGATGCCGCCTATGGCGGCGGTGATGGCGGCCCAAATGGTGACGGTTAAAAATCGGATGGAATTTTGTTTGCTGAAAATGCTGCGCACATTGTTACAGGCGGTGCCTGCGCCGAGTAAAATCATGAATAGAGCGCCGGGAAAAGAAAGGTTTGCGGCCGCGCCTGAAAAATCAATTCCCACAATGGCGGCGGCGCCGACAACAGCGATGACGGCACCGACAACAGCGGACAAGATGCCGAGGGCGTTGATCAGGAACCGCATCAATCAAGCCCTCCGCCGCGCCGCCCGGCGGGCTTCGCGTTCTTCGCGGCTGCCGCGGCCGCCGGTTCGGGGTTCAGCGGCGGCGCCGGCGGCGGAGTTGGCGCTGTATTTTTTAATCCACTTCGCGCAGTTGGGGTCGTGGCCGGCCATGACGTCGGCGCCCATGACGGCCTGAATGACCTCCTCGTGCAGCGGACTGGTGATGGCGCTGGTCATGCCGGCGCCGATGGCCATGGTCAGGAAAGCGGCGTTCAGGCCGTTGCGGTTGGGCAGGCCGAAACTGACGTTGGAGGCGCCGCAGGTGGTGTTTACTTTAAGTTCGCAGCGCAGGCGGCGGATTAATTCCATCACCCCGCGGCCGGCGCTGTTGACGGCGCCGATGGGCATCACCAGCGGGTCCACCACCACATCGCTGTGGTGGATGCCGTGGTCAGCGGCGCGCTCGACAATCTTCCTCGCCACCGCAAAGCGCACGTTGGGGTCCTCGGAAATGCCGCTCTCGTCGTTGGAAATGGCGACCACCGCGGCGCCGTGTTTTTTAACCAGCGGCAGAACGCTCTCCAGACGTTCCTCCTCGCCGGTCACCGAGTTCACCAGCGCCTTGCCGCGGTAGACCGCGAGGCCGGCCTCCAGCGCGGCGACGATGGAGGAGTCGATGGACAGCGGGACATCGGTGAGCGACTGCACCAATTCCACGCACTCGGCGAGGATGCGCGGCTCGTCGGCCAGCGGAATGCCGGCATTGACATCCAACATGGCGGCGCCGGCTTGCACCTGCGCCAGCGCATCGCCGCTGACGCGCTGGTAATTGCCGGCGGCCATCTCGGCGGCCAGAATTTTGCGGCCGGTGGGATTGATGCGCTCGCCGATGATGACGAAAGGGCGCTCAAAACCGATGACGGTTTCGCGGCTGGCGGAGCTGAGGATGGTGTCGGTCATGGCGGGTGCGGTGCGGGTGAAGGTGGCGGTGAAAAAAGTCGCGGCGTTTTAATCCACCGCCGTGTCCGGTGTCAACACATCGCCGGCGGCGGTGAACGCGCCGTCGCTGAGCGCGTAGGCCCACTCAGCGCTGCGCCGCAGGCCGCCGAGGGGGTAGATGTGCGCCTTGACGATGCCGCATTCGGCATCCGCTTTGCCGTGGCGGGCGAGGTCCAGCACCAGCTTGTCCGGCGCGCTCACCTTCACCAGCCTGGCGACATTGCGCGTCTGGCGGGTGAGGAAGCGCATGGACGGGCCGATGCCGCAGGCGCGGGCGTGGCTGATGAGCGTTTTCAGCGTGGCCAGGCCGGGGATGCCGACGTGCACCGGCAGGCGGTTGCCGGCGGCGCGCACCGCCCGCTCCCAGGCAATCACCGGCGCGGCATCAAACACGAACTGGGTGACCAGGTAAAAGTCGGCGCCGCTGCGCGCGGCGAGATTGTTTTTGAATTGCAGCGCGGCGGCCAGGGCCTCGTCGCTGATGTCGGGGCTGCCTTCCGGGTGGCCGGCGACGCCGATGGTGGTGATGCCGAACTCGTCCAGCAGGCCGCTCTCCAGCACCGCCATGGAACTGTCGTAGGGGCCGAGGGCCTGGTCCACGGCGCCGGCTAACACCACGGCGTGGGTGACGCCGGCCTCGGCGCGCAGGCGGGCGAGAAAGTCGCGCAGCGCCGCCTCATCGGTGATGGAGCGCGCGGCGATGTGCGGCGCCGGCTCAAAACCCTCGGCGCGCAGGCGACGGGCGACGGCGACGGTGTCGGCGTAGTCGGAGCCGGGCAGGAAAGTGACGGCGACGGTGGCCCCGGGACGCAGGTGTTCGCGGTAGTCGGCAATTTTGGCGGCGGCGCCGGGGGTGGTTTCAATGGTGAACCCGGCCATAAAGTCGCGCACCTGGGCCTTGGCGCCGGCACTCATCACTGCTCCGGCGCGACGCCGCGGTTGGACACCAGCGCCTGCAGCCGCTGGTCGCTGAACTCGGCATCCAGAAGCGCGGCTGCGGCCTCGGCCTCGGCCTGCAGGTCGCCGCCGCAGTCGCGCGCCTCGCGGCGCCACTCGGAAAGGTATTCGTCGGTGCCGGCCAGCCCGGCGCGCATGGCGGCGCGGTCAATGGCCTCTTGAAAACGTTCCGGCAACGGCGCGGCGGCCCGTTCACGGCCGCGCTTGACCGTCACCTGCGCCGGGATGTCGCGCCACCACACCACGGTCAGCCGCGCGCCGCTCATGCGCCCGGCCTTTGCAACTGTGGTTGCGGCGGCGCGATGCGCGCGAGGGTGAGGCCGAGTTCGCCGTAGCCGCAGGCGCGGCGCTCAAACGCCAAACCGAGCCGCGCGGCGTGGCCCTCGGCGGCGGCGTGCAATTCCGCATCGTCGCGCTGCGACAGGTAAACCATTTTTTTGTAGTGGGCGAAATAAATTTCGGCAAGTTGCGGGTGGCGGTCAACGCCTAGGCCCTGAATTATCAGCCGCTCAAAGTGGCGGGTGAGAAAGTCGGTGAGGTAGAAAGTGCCGGGCTCGGCTTCGCTCAGCGACTGGAAAACCTCAGCGCCGGCGTAAAACTCATAGCAGTGCGCGCCGGGCAGGCGCTCAATCTTAAATTCACCGTCAGCGGCGGCGGCGTTCTCCTCGGCAATCATGCGGTCCAGCAGCCCGCCGCTGCCGCAGTCGCCGTAGGCGATAAAAATGCGGCGGTGGCCGCGGCGGCGGCCGACGTGAATCTGGCGGCGCACCGCCTCAGGGATGCGTTGCGGGAGATTGTGCAAATTTGCCGGCAGGCACTGCAACTTAAAGTGGCGCCAGCCGCCGGACTCACACAACCAAAGTACCTCCCGCGCCAGCGCGCCACAGGCGATGACCAGCACTTGGGACTCCGCACCCGGCGCTTTGGGCCCTGCGCCCGCCACTTTGCACCCGGCGGTTTCCGCCTCCGGTACCGGCGCCGCCATGTTCAGGGCTGCAACCGTCACTTGCCGGCGCCGCGACGCTCGGCCACCAGACGCTGCGCGGTTTCCACCGCCACCGCGGCGTCGCGGCAGTAGGCGTCGGCGCCGATGGCCTTGCCGAACTCATCGTTCAAAGGCGCGCCGCCCACCAGCACCACGTAGTCGTCGCGAATCCCCTGCTCCACCATGGTGTCGATGACCACTTTCATATACGGCATGGTGGTGGTGAGCAACGCGCTCATGCCGAGGATGTCGGGCTTGTGCTCCTCCAGCGCGGCGATGTATTTCTCCACCGGGTTGTTGATGCCGAGGTCGGTGACTTCAAAGCCGGCGCCCTCCATCATCATGGCCACCAGGTTTTTGCCGATGTCGTGGATGTCGCCCTTGACCGTGCCGATCACCATCTTGCCGATGGGCGGCGCGCCGGTCTCGGCCAGCAGCGGCTTGAGAATGGCCATGCCGGCCTTCATGGCGTTGGCCGCCATCAGCACCTCCGGCACGAACAAAATGCCGTCGCGAAAATCAATGCCGACGATGCGCATGCCCTCCACCAGCGCGTTACCGAGCACCTTGTCCGCGGCCCAGCCGCGCTCAAGAAGAATGCGCGTGCCCTCCTCGATTTCGTCTTTGAGGCCGTCGTAGAGGTCGTCGTGCATCTGCTCGACCAGGTCCTCGTCGGACAGTGACTTAAGGTCAATGTCCTCGCCGTCGGCCGGCGGCTTGGCGTTGTCGTCGGTCATGTTTTTGCGCCCTGTGTGAATGGCAAGTGGAAAGGGATTATACTCGCCCGGTCAACCGCCGGAGGCGACACCGTGAGCAGCCGCATTATAGACGGAAAATCAACCGCCGAGGAATTGCGCAAGCGCCTGACTGGGGCGGTGGCCGGCCTGGCGGAGCGCCACGGCCTGCGCCCCGGCCTGGCGGTGGTGCTGGTGGGCGACAACCCGGCCAGCCGCGTGTATGTGCGCAACAAGGCGAGGCAGACCGCGGCCGCCGGCATGCGCTCGCTGGAGCACCGGCTGGACGCCGCAACCGGCGAGGCCGAACTGCTGGCGCTGATTGCCAAACTGAACGGCGACCCCGAGGTGCACGGCATTTTGGTGCAGTTGCCGTTGCCGCCGCACATCAACGAGGCCGCGGTGCTGAACGCCATCGCGCCGCACAAGGACGCTGACGGTTTCCACCCGGTGAACGCCGGCCTGCTGGCCGGCGGTGGCGGCGACGCGGTGGTGCCGTGCACGCCGCTGGGCTGCCTGATGCTGATTAAGAACACGGTGGACGACCTCGCCGGCATGCGCGCCATCATCATCGGCCGCTCCAACATCGTGGGCAAGCCCATGGCGCAACTGCTGTTGCGCGAGCACTGCACCGTCACCATCGCCCACTCGCGCACCCGCGACCTGCCCGGTGAATGCCGCCGGGCCGACATCGTGGTCGCTGCGGTTGGCCGGCCGCGGCTGGTGGGCGGCGGCTGGATTAAGCCCGGCGCGGTGGTGGTGGACGTGGGCATTAACCGGGTGGACGCGGGCGGCGGCAAACCGGCCCTGGTGGGCGATGTGGATTTCGCCGCCGCTTCCGAGGTCGCCGCCGCCATCACCCCGGTGCCCGGCGGCGTCGGGCCCATGACCATCGCCTGCCTGTTGCACAACACCGTCACCCTCGCCTGCCGCGCGCATGGCATTCAATCGCCGCTGTAAAACCGACCCCAAGCTTCACCGCGGCCGCCGGCCCAGCCGCCACAGGATTCCCGGCAGCGAGAACACGGCGAACAAAAAAAAATTCACCACATAAAACTCCCAATCCTGGGCGGCGATGGCGCCGGTGGCCTGGCGCTCCAGGCCGGCGGCCAGGGCGGCGGTGAGGGCCAGCATCAGCAGCCATTCCAGCAGCCGCACGGCGGCGCCTTTTTCGCCGACCGGGCGGAACAAAAACAAAACGCGCTCGGAAATCCACGGTGCGTTGGCCGCGACCAGGGCCGCGGTGATGAGCAGCCAGGGAGATTGCATCACATCGGTGCCTGGTGCCGAAGGCCGGACTCGAACCGGCACGGCTTGCGCCACCGCCCCCTCAAGACGGCGTGTCTACCAATTCCACCACTTCGGCTGATTTGCTCAGTTGGAGTCCGGCGCGTCCGGCACATCGGACTGCGGCTCCGCCGCCTCATCCGTCACCGCCTCCACCGCATTTGGCGCGGTGACGCTGAGGTCGGCCTGGTCGCGGTTGTACAGCCAGGCCAGGACCAGGCTGTTGACAAAAAACAACGTGGCCAGGCCGGCGGTCAGGCGGCTTAGAAAACTGGCCGAGCCGCGGCTGCCGAAAACGCTCTGCGACGAGCCGCCGAACACCGCGCCGGCATCCGAACCGCGGCCCTGCTGCAGCAGCACCAGAATAATCACCGCCACCGTCACCGCCAGGTGAAGTCCGAGAAGAATGTTAGTCAGCATAACCGCCCCTGATGATAGAAAGAAAATCCCGCGCGGCAAGCGATGCACCGCCCACCAGCGCGCCGTCAATGCCCGGCTCGGCAAACAAACCGGCGGCGTTGCCGGGCTTGACGCTGCCGCCGTAAATCACCCGCGCCCGGTTCGCCGCCGCCGGGTTGCGGGCGGCAATGCGGCGGCGGATGAGTTCATGCACCGCCCGCGCATCGCCCGGCGTCGCGCTTTGCCCGCTGCCGATGGCCCACACCGGCTCGTAGGCGACGGCAAAATCGCAACCATCACCGCCGCCGCCACCGCCACCGGCAAAAAACCCGGCCAGCGGCGCAAGTTGCGACTCAACCACGGCTTCGGTACGGCCGGCTTCGCGCTCGGCGAAAGTCTCGCCCACGCAAACCACCGCCGCCAGCCCGGCGCCGCGCGCGGCCTGCGCTTTGCGCGCCACATCATCATCGCTCTCGCCGAACAGCGCGCGCCGCTCGGAATGACCGACAATCACGTACTCGCACCCGGCATCGGCAACCATCGCCGCCGACACCTCGCCGGTGAACGCGCCGTGGGCGTGGTAATCCAGGTTCTGCGCACCCACCATTAAGCCATCCACTTTCGCCTGCCGCGCCATTCGCGCCACTTCGCGCAGGTAAACAAACGGCGGACAGAGTAGCACATCCACGCCGCCGCCGCCACCCTCGGCCAGGCCGGCAATCACCGCCTCGGCCAGCGCGAGGTCGCCATTCATCTTCCAGTTGGCGGCAATCAGCGGGCGGGTCATTGCACGGCGGCGATGCTTTCGCGCACCGCATCGGCGATGTCACCGGCCGCGCGCCGCACGGCGGCGGCGTCCTCACCCTCGGCCATCACCCGCACCAACGGCTGGGTGCCGGACGGCCGCAGCAGTACGCGGCCGCCCTCGCCAAGCGCGCTTTCGGCATCGGCCACCGCATCATGCACCCGGCCGGCGGCGAGCACCCGGTCGGCGGCGGCGGATGCCAGCGGCACGTTCACCGTCGCCTGCGGCACCGTCGGCATGGCCGCGGCCAGTTCGGCCAGCGTGCGGCCGGCGCGGGTCATGCCATGCAGCACTTCCAGCGCGGCGATGATGCCGTCGCCGGTGGTGTTCTTGTCCAGGCAAATGAGGTGGCCGGAGGCTTCACCGCCGAGGATCCAGCCACGCCGGTACAACTCGGCCAGCACATGCCGGTCGCCCACCGCGCTGCGCGCAAACGGAATGCCAAGCCCGGCCAAACCGCGCGCGAGGCCGATGTTGCTCATGGCGGTGCCCACCACGCCGCCGCTGAGTCTGCCGGTGGCATGCCGGCCGGCGGCGAGGATATACAGAAGACGGTCGCCGTCCACGGTGTTGCCGACGGCGTCCACCATGATTAGGCGGTCGCCGTCGCCGTCCAGCGCGATGCCGCAGGCGGCGCCGTGGGCGGTGACGGCCTTGCTGAGGGCGCCCAGGCTGGTGCTGCCGCAGCCGCGGTTGATGTTGAAGCCGTCCGGGCGGTCGCCGATGGCCGCCACCTCGGCGCCCAGTTCGCGCAACAGTTGCGGGGCCACCTGGTAAGCGGCGCCGTTGGCGCAGTCCACCACCAGTTTGAGGCCGTCCAGCGAGTCGCGGTCGGGGATGGTGCTCTTGCAGAACTCAATGTAGCGGCCGGCGGCGCCGTCAAAGCTGGTGGTCTTGCCGAGGTGGCGCGCCGCCATCATGGTCAGCGGCCGGGCCATCATTTTCTCGATGGCGGCCTCGGCATCGTCGCCGAGCTTGGCGCCGCCGCGGGTGAAAAACTTGATGCCGTTGTCCTGGTACAAATTGTGCGATGCGCTTATCACAATGCCGGCACCGGCGCGCGAGGTGCGGGTCAGGTAGGCGATGGCCGGCGTCGGCATGGTGTAGAGCAGGCCCACGTCAACGCCGGCCGAGTTCAATCCGGCCTCAAGCGCCGACTCCATGATGTAGCCGCTGATGCGGGTGTCCTTGCCGATAAGAATTTTGCCCGGCAGACGGTCGCCCACCAGCACGCGGCCGGCGGCCCAGCCGAGGTGGGTGACGGTCTGCGGCGTCAGCGGCTCCTCGCCGACGGCGCCTCTGATGCCGTCGGTACCGAACAACTTGCGCCGGGCGGTGGACACGACTCAGGCGGCGATGGTGTGAACGCCGGCAATGGCGCGTTGCACGGCGAGGGCGCGGCGGGTGGCGGTGACGTCGTGCACCCGGATGATGGCCGCGCCATTGGCGGCGGCGGCGGCCAGTTGGGCGCTGGCGGCGGTGAGGGCGGCGACGTCCACGGCGCCGAGGATGTGGCGGATGATGGATTTGTTGCTGAGACCGGCGACCACCGGGGCGACCGCGGCGATGGTTTTCAGGTTGGCCAGAAGGGCGAGGTTGTGCGCCGGGGTTTTGCCGAAGCCGAAGCCGGGGTCGACGTAAATATTGCCGGGGTCGACGCCGGCGGTGACGGCGGCGTGGCGGCGGGCTTTGAGGAAGGCGGTGACCTCGGCCACCACATCGCCGTAGCGCGGCGCATGTTGCATGGTTGCCGGCTCTCCCTGCATGTGCATCAGCACCACCGGCACCCCGCACCGCGCCGCCGCCGCCAGTGCGCCGGGCGCCCGCAACGCCCGCACATCGTTAATCATGGCCGCCCCGGCCGCCACCGCCGCGGCCATCACCTCCGGCTTGGAAGTGTCGATGGACAGCGGCGCCTTCACCCTCGCCGCCAGCCCCTCCACCACCGGCAACACCCGGCGCAACTCCTCCGCGGCCGCCACCGGCGCGGCGCCGGGGCGGGTGGACTCGCCACCGATGTCCACGATGTCGGCGCCGGCCTCGGCCAGGGCCGCGCCGTGGGCGATGGCGCGCGCCGGGTCAAAATAGCGGCCGCCGTCAAAAAACGAGTCCGGGGTGACATTGACCACCCCCATCAGGGCCGGCCGCGGCGGCCGCGACAGAAACGCCGTCACCGGCGGCGGCCGCGGCCCCGCTGTGGGGCCAGCCTGGCATCGGCGTCATCGTTGGCGGCGGCGGGGGTTTCATCGCCGGCTTCACCCTCGCCCTCGCCCTCGCCGCCGGCCGCGCTTTTGGTTTTGGGCTCAGGCTCGGGAGCCGGCGGGCGCGGCTGGCGGCCGGCCATGATGTCGTCGATTTGCTCGGCGCTGATGGTTTCCCACTCCAGCAACGCGCCGGCCATGGCCTCCACCTTGTCGGTGTTGCTCTGCAGAATTTCCCGGGCGCGGGCGTATTGCTGGTCCACGATGCGGGTGACTTCGCGGTCCACCTTTTCGGCGGTGGCGTTGCTTAAGTTGCGGTGGGTGATCATGTCGCGGCCGAGGAACACCTGCGAGTCGTTTTCGCTGTACACGCGCGGCCCCAGCTCGTCGCTCATGCCCCAGCGCGCCACCATGTTGTGGGCGATGTCGGTGGCCACCTCAAAATCATTGGAGGCGCCGGTGGTCATCTGGTTCATGAACAACTCCTCGGCGATGCGGCCGCCCATGAGGACGGCGATTTTGTCGTGGAGATAGCCGCGGTTGTGGCTGTAGCGGTCCTGCTCCGGCAACTGCATGGTGACGCCGAGGGCGCGGCCGCGCGGGATGATGGTGACCTTGTGCACCGGGTCGGCGTGCTCCAAAACCTTGGCCACCACGGCGTGCCCCGACTCGTGGTAGGCGGTGTTGCGGCGCTCCTCCTCGGGCATGACGATGGAGCGGCGCTCGACGCCCATCACCACCTTGTCCTTGGCCAACTCAAACTCGCGCATGGTGACGCGGCGCTTGCGCGAGCGGGCGGCGAACAGCGCGGCCTCGTTAATTAAATTGGCCAGGTCGGCGCCGGAAAAACCCGGCGTGCCGCGGGCCAGAACGGCGGTGTCCACATCGTCGGCCACCGGCACCTTGCGCATGTGCACCTGCAAAATCTTCTCGCGCCCGCGAATGTCCGGCAGCGGCACGTGCACCTGGCGGTCAAACCGCCCCGGCCGCAACAGCGCCGGGTCCAGCACATCCGGGCGGTTGGTGGCGGCGATGATGATGATGCCCTCACCGCCCTCAAAGCCGTCCATCTCCACCAGCAACTGGTTCAGCGTCTGCTCGCGCTCGTCGTGGCCGCCGCCTAGGCCGGCGCCGCGCTGGCGGCCGACGGCGTCGATCTCGTCGATGAAAATGATGCACGGCGGATTCTTTTTCGCCTGCTCAAACATGTCGCGCACCCGCGACGCGCCGACGCCGACGAACATTTCCACAAAGTCGGAGCCGGAAACCGAATAAAACGGCACCTTGGCCTCGCCGGCGATGGCCTTGGCCAGCAGCGTCTTGCCGGTGCCGGGGTTGCCGGTCATCAACACGCCGCGCGGAATGCGGCCGCCGAGTTTCTGAAACCGCGACGGGTCGCTGAGGAACTCCACCAACTCGCCAACCTCCTCCTTGGCCTCCTCCACGCCGGCCACATCGGCGAAAGTAACCTTGTTTTTATCCTCGGTCAAAAGGCGCGCGCGGTTTTTGCCGAAGCTCAGCGCGCCGCGGCCGCCGCCGCCCTGCATCTGGCGCATGAAAAAAATCCAGATGCCGACCAACAGCAGCAGCGGAAACCAACTGATTAAGATGTTCATCAGCAGCGAGGTTTTTTCCGGCGGTTCCACGTCGATGGTGACGCCTTTTTCCAAAAGGTCGTTCACCAGTTGCGGGTCGCCGGGCGAGTAGGTGGAGAAGGCGCCGCCATTGTGGTAGCGGCCCTCAATCACCGAGCCGTTGATGCGCACCTTGGCCACACTGCCCTGGTGCACCTGGGTGACGAAAGTGGAGTAGTCGATCTCGCGCGCGCCATCGCCGTCGCTGGAGGTCATGGTGTTAAACACCGCCACCAACACCATGGCGATGACCACCCACATGATGAGGTTTTTAGTCAGGTTGCTCAAAACGGTTTCTCCGTGAATCTGGAGGTTGGAATAAACCGGGGATTATAGGCGCGCGCGGCGGTTTTGTCACCCCGCTTTCCCTTGTCAACTGGGGCCGGCCGGCGGCGTTTTCAACGCCCGGCACAGCAGATACTGCTCGCGGCTGCGCCCGCGCGAGGCCGCCGGCTTCACCGACCTCACCCTCCCGAACACTTCCCCGCACCGCCGCCGCACCGCCGCGCTTTCCGCGCCCTGAAAAAACTTCACCAAAAGCACGCCGTCGGCGCGCAAACAGTCGCGCGCAACGGCCAGCGCAACCTCCACCAGCGCCGCGCCGCGCGCCTGGTCGGTGGCGGCGACGCCGGTTAAATCGGGCGCCATGTCCGACAGCAGAAGATGCGCGCGGCCGGCGCCGCAGGCGGCGATGATTTTTTTGCGCGTCATTTCATCACCGGCATCGCCGTTCACCACTTGCACCCCGGGCAAATCCGCCAGCGGCGCGCGGTCCACCGCCACCACCACGCCGCCGGGCAGCACGCGCTCACGCACATACTGCGTCCATCCGCCCGGCGCCGCGCCCAACTCAAGCACCGTCATCCCGCGCCGGCACAAGCTCTCGCGGCGGTCGATTTCCGCCAATTTAAACACCGCGCGCGAACGGTAATTCTCACGCCGCGCACGCCGCACAAACGGGTCGGCCGCATGCGCGCGCAACCAGCGGCGGGCGGCCGCGCTCATCGCCGGTTGCCGGATTGCGGGTTGCACATCAAAGTTCACCGTCAAAAAACACTGTATCACGGTGACGTCGCCGGACAGCCGCGCTTGCCATGTTGTCGGCAGGGAATGCGCGCACGGCGCCATGATGAAGAGCTCTCCCTTTGCTATCATCCCCGCGCCATGTGCATTCTGCTTTTTGCGCTTCACCGTCACCCTGATTTTCCGCTCATCCTTGCCGCCAACCGCGATGAGTTTCACCACCGGCCGGCGGCGCGGGCGCGGTTCTGGGGCGAGCATCCGCATCTTCTGGCCGGCCGCGACTTGCGCGCCGGGGGAACGTGGCTCGGCGTCACCCGCGGCGGGCGTTTTGCGGCGGTGACCAACTACCGCGCCGCCGGCGCCGGCGGCGATACAACCGACGCCGCATTGTCGCGCGGATTTTTAGTGCGCGACTTTCTTGCGCGCAACATCGGCGCCGCGGATTTCATTGCAAACTTGCACCCGCGGCGGCACAACTACGCCGGCTTTAGTTTCATCGCCGGTGAGGCCGCGGCGGTGTTTTTTTATTCCAACCGCGGCGGTGAGGGTGAAGCCCGGCCACTGCCGCCCGGCGTGCACGGTTTGTGCAACCATCTGCTGAACACGCCGTGGCCGAAAGTGAAAAGGGGCGTCGCGCAACTCACCGCCCTGATTCAAAACCCGCGCCCGCAACCCGGGGATTTGTTCACCCTGTTGCGCGATGCGACGCCGGCGCCCGACTCCGACTTGCCGGACACCGGCCTCGGCGCAACCTTGGAGCGCGCGCTGTCCGCCATCCGCACGCCCACGGTCCATATCCGCGGCGCCGAGTATGGCACCGTCAACTCCAGCGTCCTGCTTTTGCACAAAAGCGGCCTGGTGCAGTTCCACGAGCGCGGCTGGGACACCAAAGGTGACGGTACCGGCGACCGCGTCTACAGTTTCACCGTTGAGCCCGGCGCTTCCTGAGTCGCAGCCGCCATCATGACATCCGCACCCGCCATTTCCGGACTGCGCACCGCCGCGGTGCGGGTGATTGTGCCGTTTGCCCTCGGCTATTTTCTATCCTACCTGTTCCGCGCGGTGAACGCGGTCATTGCGCCCGACCTAATCCGCGAGTTGCATCTGGACGCCAACACTCTGGGCCTCCTGACCAGCGTTTACTTCCTCACCTTCGCCGCTTTCCAACTGCCCCTCGGCGTCCTGCTGGACCGCTACGGCGCGCGCCGCACCGAGTGCACCCTGCTGCTCATCGCCGCCCTGGGCGCGGTCATTTTTGCGGTGGCCGATGGCGTCGCCGGCCTCATCGCCGGGCGCGCGCTCATCGGACTCGGCGTGTCGGCGTGCCTAATGGCGGCGTTCAAGGCCTTCACCCAGTGGTTCCCGGCCGAGCGGTTGCCGCTGGTCAACAGCATCCAAATGACCGCCGGCGGCCTCGGCGCGCTGAGCGCCACCAAGCCGGTGGAGTGGCTGCTGCACCTGTCGGACTGGCGCACGGTGTTCTGGGCGCTGGCCGCGCTCAGCGTCGCCGCCGCGCTGATTTTATGGTGGGGCGCGCCGGAAAAAACGTCACCGGACAAAACCACTTTGGCCGCACAGTGGAAAGGCGTGCGGGTGGTTTTTCACAGCAAAAAATTCCGCGCCATTGCGCCATGGGCCACCACATCGCAGACCACCTTCATCGCCTTGCAAAGTTTATGGTGCGGCCCGTGGCTGGCCGATGTGGCCGGCCTGCCGCGCGACGGCGTGGCGCTGTATTTGGCGCTGACCGCGCTGTTCATGATCGGCGGCTTCCTGTCCCTCGGCGCCATGGCCGACCGGCTGAGCCGCGGCGGCGGCATCAACACCATGCACGTCGCCGCCGCCAGCATGATTGTGTTCATGTTCGCCCAGGCCGCCCTGCTCCACCCGGCCGCCGGCCGCGCGCCGTGGCTGTGGCTGGCATTCGGTTTTTTCGGCACCTCCGGCATCCTCACCTACGCCGTCCTGTCGCAGCGCTTCCCCAAAAAACTCGCCGGCCGCGCCAACACCGCGCTCAACTTGCTGGTGTTCTGGGCCGCATTTTTCATTCAGTGGGGCGTCGGCGCGGTGATTGATTTATGGTCCGAGGAATCGGCGCGCAACTTCAACCCCGACGGCTACCGCGCCGCCTTCGCCATTCTGCTCGCGGTGCAAATCGCCACTTGCATCTGGTTTTTCGCCCACCGCGGCGCCAAAGCCGGGGCGGCACAGCGAAAACGGCGGCGCGGGAACGGTGGCCGCGACGTTGAAAATGACGGTGCTCGCCGCAGAATCACCAAGTAAAAAGCGTTTCACAAAACCCTCAGCCCAATGCGTCGCCGCCGGCGAAGCATTGCTGCGACAGCCGGGTCAGCGGCAAGCGGAATCACCCCAAGAGTTCATCAATGCGGCGGACATCATCATGGATGCGCTCAG
>RKSH01000169.1 GCA_007570945.1 Gammaproteobacteria bacterium
ACCCACACCGCCGATGTTGTGTTTTCCTACAACACCGACGACGCGGCCGGCACCTTGACCCTCGCCCCCGGCGTGAACAGCGGCATGCTGACCATCACCGCCACCAACGATGCGCTGGCCGAGAGCGCCGAGACTTTCACCGTCGACGCCGACACGCTCACCGCCACCACCGCCGGCGCCATCACCATCGCCGCGCCGCAGATGTTCACCATCACCGCCAACGACGACATCACGGTCACCGTCGCGGCCGATGCGGCCCGAACGGTCACCGGCCGCGCCGCAAACTTCACCGTGAACTTAAGCAACGCCTCCATGGCCGCGGTCACGGTCACTTACGACACCAGCGGCGTGGTCACCGCGGCCGGCGGCACGGCGGCCATCCCCGCCGGGCAAACCTCCGCCGGCATCGCCGTGGCCGTGCCGGCGGATGCCGTCGCCGAAGGCGAAACCGGGATGCTGGCCGTCACCTTGACCGGCGTCACCGTGGCCCCCGGCGGCGGCATGGCCATGTTGGGCGCGCCGGCCGGCGCAACAATGACCATCATCGGCGACAACGCCGCCGACCGCGCCGCGCGGGTTGCGCCGGCCACCGTCGCCGTCGCCAAGGGCATCGGCAAACTCGCCGCGCACGCCATCGGCGCACGGTTGAACTTCACCGGCGGCAACGCGCTCAGCATCGCCGGCCACAGCACCGCTTCCACCGAGGCCGTTGTCGCCTGGGCCGTGCCGTTTCTCCAAACCGGCCGCCGCCCGACAATGGAGGGACTCTTGCGCCAGTTCGGTTTTGCTTTCAGCGTCGGCGGCGGCGGCCTCAATTTTTGGGGCGGCGGCGATTACACCTCCACCAAAGGCGACCATGACGGCGTCACCTACGACGGCGACCTCAGCGCGTTGCACTTCGGCGTGGACACAAGCTGGAATAACGGTCTGCTCGGCGTGGCGATTTCCAGAAGCGGCGGCGACACCAAATTCACCGCCGCCGGCATGAACAGCATGCTGGAAACCTCTGTTGCCAGCGTGCACCCGTATCTCACGCGCCAATTCAACAAAACCAAACTGTGGGCCACCGTCGGCTGGGGCGTTGGCGACGCTGATGTGAAAGAGCCCGGCGCCCTTGTCCTTGCGACCGATATCACCGTCACCACCGCCGCTCTCGGCATTACGTACGAGCACGATGCGCCAGCCGCCACCATCGCCGCCCGCTTAGGCGCGTTCTACAGCCGCTCCGAGTTGGACGCCGCCGAGTCGGCCGGCCGCCGCTTGCCAAAAGTCACCGCCGACTCGCTGCGGCTGAACGCCGGCGCCGAACTAAGCCGGCGATTCGCCATTGGCCTGCGGCCGTTCCTGAGCTTGAACCACCGCCGCGACTCCGGCGATGGCGACACCGGCGGGGCCAGCGACTTGGGCGGCGGCGTGGAATGGCACTCACCGGCCGCAACCCTGCGCCTGGCGGCCGCCAAATCCGTCACCGCCGACGGCCCCGAGGAACAGCGCCTCGACTTCACCGTACACAAAACCGCCGGCCGGCTGAGCATCAACCTAAACCTCACCGCCGACTCCGCCGGCCTCAACACCGCCAACCTCCTCGGCGGCGAATGGCGGTTCTAGGCTATCTGTCCGCCCGCAGCCGCTGTTGCAGTATGTGCAACGTTGTGCCCTGGTATTTCCATCTTGTGCTGCCGGTGATTCTGTGATTGTCGCCGGTTGTCCGGCTCTGTGCCAGCCGCGCGGCGGCGTGGATGGACATTATTTTTCCGCCGTATTCAACCCTCCCGCCGGCAGCCACTTTTTATTATCCGGTTATAGCCGTATTTTTTCCCGGCCGTGTTTGTGATAATGATAAACGCCGCCGTGGATGCCAACGCGCCGGGATTCTTTAATGTAAACCCGGTAGGCCACAGTTAGTTTCCTTTCTTACGGTAAAAGCCACGGGCTTCGTGCTCGGCATCGCCGAGCCATACAAGTCCGGCGCGCCCGGCACCGCCACCGCCAACCGACTCGATGCCGCAGGCCAGGATGATGGGGGGAAACGAAGTCATGCTAGCCCTTTTATAGTAGCGGCAACCGTCAGTGTGAATACTGACACGGTAAGAGGCGCCAATGTAAATCCAATAAGCCACGGTCACCTTACAACCGCCCCGCCAACTCCCCTAACATTTCCTCATGCGCTCCCGCATCCACTTCGCGCCGCAGGATTTGCGCGGCGCCGGCGGCGGCCAGGGCGGCCACTTCGGCGCGGAGTTTTTCGCGGGCGCGGTTGGTTTGTTGTTCCACCTCGGCCTGGGCCGATTGGAGCAGGCGCTCGCCCTCGGTGCGGGCCTCGGTTTTGGCGGCTTCCACGATTTCGGCGCCGCGGGTTTCGGCGCTGGCGATAATCTCGGCGGCGCGGCCGCGGGCCTCATCGAGCACCTCCCCGGTGCGCGACTCGGCATCGGCCTTGGCGCGCTTGCCTGCCTCGGCGGCGGCCAGGCCGTCGGCGATGCGGGTTTTGCGTTCCTCCAGCGCGTTCATGATGGGCGGCCAGACAAACTTCATGCAAAACCAGACAAACACCGCAAAGGTGATGGTCTGGCCAATCAGCGTCAGGTTGATGTTCATCAGCGCGCCCGGGTTAAATCACCGCGAACAGAATGTACAGCGCGATGGCGACGCCGATGATGGGGATGGCGTCCACCAGGCCCATGACGATGAAGAATTGCGTGCGCAGCATGGGCAGCAACTCCGGCTGGCGCGCGATGCCTTCGAGAAAGCGCGCGCCGAGAATGGCGACGCCGATGGCGACGCCGAAACCGGCCAGCCCGAGCAGGACGGCGCCGGCGACATAAAGCAGTGCTTGTTCCATTTTGGTCTCCTGTGGTTTGGGTTGGGAAGGTGAGGGTTTAATGTTTCTGGTGCGCCATCTCCAGATAGACGACGGTGAGCGTCATGAAAATGAACGCCTGCAGCAGCACAATCAGAACGTGAAACATCGCCCAGGCCCACTGCAGCGCGCCGCCGAAGATGCCGAGCGCCCAGCCGCCGCTGTACAGCAGCGCAATCAGAATAAAAATCATTTCGCCGGCAAACAGGTTGCCGAACAGCCGCAGCGACAGCGACACCGGCTTGGCCAGCAGGCTGATGCCCTCGATGAACAGGTTCACCGGCATCAGCATCACTTTCAGCGCCACGTTCTTCGCCTCAAACGGCTGCATGGTGAGTTCAGCCGCGAAACCAACCGGGCCCTTCACCTTAATGCTGTAGAAGACCACCAATCCGAAGACTCCGAGCGCCATGGCGAAAGTGGCGTTGGGGTCGGTGGTGGGCACCACTTTCATATACTCAATGCCCATGAGCGTCGCCAAATGCGGCAGCCAGTCCACCGGCACCAGGTCCATCATGTTCATCAGCAGAATCCACACGAACAGCGTCAGGGCCAGCGGCGCCACCAGGTCGTTTTTGCCGGTGAACGAGCCGCGCACGTTGTCGTTGACGAAGTCCACCACCCACTCAATGAAGTTCTGCAAGCCCCCCGGCGTTTCCACTGACGCCCGCACCGCCACCCGCTGGAACACCAGCAGAAATGCAATGCCCAGCAGCGCCGACCAGAACAGCGTGTCCAGATGCACCGCCATAAACCCCATCTCCCGCGCCTCGTCGGCGCCGTGCGCAATCCCCCAACTCCCGTCGGCATGGCGGCCGAAAGTGAGGTTCTGCAGGTGGTGCTTGATGTATTCCGAGGGGGTTGGATTGGGCGATGCCATGGGCGGGAATATACACGAAATGGGCGGGGGAAAGGAAACCGCCACCGGTGGCGGCCGGCGGCGGTGGTCCGGAGTACGGAAATGATGGCTGCAGGTGCGAAAACGGTGGATTCACCCCCGCCCCTGCCGCTCCGTTATGATGAAGCCATGAACCCGGCGGAACAAACCGTCAGCGGCACCGCGCATGAGTTGCACGGCCCCGCCGGCGCGCCGGTGGTTGTGTTGGTGCATGGCCTGGGACTGAACCGGCGCATGTGGAATGCTTTCACCTTGGCGTTGTCGCGCCGTTACCGGGTGCTGGCCTACGACCTGTTTGGCCATGGCGGCAGCGCGCCGCCGCCGGGGGCGGTTTCGCTTTCCATGTTTTCATTGCAACTGCGCGCATTGCTGGATGCGCATGGCGTGGAACGATGCGCCGTGGCCGGTTTTTCCCTGGGCGGGATGATTAACCGCCGTTTTGCCAGGGACTTTCCCGAAAGCGTCACCGCCCTGGCGATTTTCAACTCGCCCCACAAGCGCAGCGCGCGGGAGCAAAAATTGGTTGAACAGCGCGCCGCCCGCACTGCAGAAAACATGGCGGCGGCCCTGGACGAGACCATGGCGCGCTGGTTCACGCCGGAATTTCGCGCGGCGCAACCGCAAAGCATCGCGCAGGTGCGGCGGTGGGTGAGGGCGAACGACCCGGCGGTTTATGCCGGGTGCCGCCGGCTGCTGGTTGACGGCGTCGCCGAACTCACCTCCCAGGTCCACTGCAGCGCGCCGCCGTTTTCACATCCGGCCCTGGTCATGACATGTGAAAACGACGTCGGCAGCACGCCGGCCATGTCAAAGGCAATCGCCGCCGAAATCCCCGGCGCGCAGGTTTTCATCGTCCCCGGTTTGCGGCACCTGGGGCTGGTGGAGCGGCCGGCGGAATTCATTAAGCCGCTGTTGCAATTTCTCGGCCGCGCGGTGTAAAAAGATTTCCGTGACCGAGATTTCAAACTATCAAATGCTCATCAACGGCGCGTGGGTGGATGCGTCCGATGGGCGGATGTTTGACAGCATCAACCCCGCCACCGGCCGGGTGTGGGCGAGGATTCCCGAGGCGACTGAGGCGGATGTGGACCAGGCGGTGCGGTCGGCCGAGCAGGCTTTCCGCCACGGACCGTGGGCGGCGATGACCGCCACTGGGCGCGGCCACCGGTTGCGCCGGCTGGCGGATTTGTTGGTGGAAAAATCGCGGGAACTGGGCGCCGTGGAGGCCGCCGACACCGGCAAACTGTACAAAGAGACCCGGTGGCAGGCGAAATACATCGCCGAGTTTTTTTATTTCTACGCCGGTTGCGCCGACAAGGTGAGCGGTGAAACGCTGCCCATCGACAAGCCCGACCTTTTCGTGTTTAGCAACCGTGAACCGCTCGGCGTGGTGGCGGCGGTGGTGCCGTGGAACTCGCAGCTGTTTCTCAGCGCGGTCAAAATCGGCCCGGCATTGGCGGCGGGCAACACCGTGGTTCTGAAAGCCTCCGAGCATGCCTCGGCGGCGATTCTGGAGTTCGGGCGACTGGCGGAGCAGGCCGGGATTCCGCCGGGCGTGCTCAACATCGTCACCGGCCACGGCGAGCCATGCGGCCGGGCCCTCACCTCCCATCCGCTGGTGGCGCGCATTTCCTTCACCGGCGGCCCTGCCGCGGCGCGGCAGGTGGTGCAAAACGCGGCGAATAATTTTGCCCAGGTGTCGCTGGAGTTGGGCGGCAAGTCGCCGGTGGTTGTGTTTGACGATGTGGACATTGGCGGCGCGGTGAACGGCGCCCTTGGGGCGATATTCGGCGCCTCCGGGCAAAGTTGCGTCGCCGGCTCGCGGCTGTATCTGCATGAAAAAATCGCCGACGATTTCATGGCGCAAATGGCCGCGCAGGCGAAAAATATTCTGCTCGGCGACCCGCTTGATGAAAAGACCGAGATGGGCCCGCTGTGCACAAAGGCGCAACTGGAAAAGATTGAACGCGAAGTCGCGCACGCGCAAACCGAGGGCGGCAGGTTGCTGTGCGGCGGCAAGCGCCCGGAAAATCTCCCCGGGTTGTTTTATGAACCCACCATCGTGGAATGCCCACGGCAGGACATGCGCATTGTGGACACCGAGTTGTTCGGGCCGGTGCTCAGCGTCCTGAGATTTAAGGACGAGGCCGACGCGGTGCGCCTGGCAAACGACACCGCGCACGGACTCGCCGCCGGCATCTTCACCCGCGACGGCGCCCGCTCCTTGCGCATGGCGCAAGCGGTGAGGGCGGGCATTGTCTGGGTGAACACCTACCGCGCGGTGTCGCCCATCGCCGAGTTCGGCGGCGTGAAAAACTCCGGCCACGGGCGCGAAAGCGGTTTTCAGGCGATGCTGGATTACACTCGCCCGAAGACGGTTTGGGTCAACACCTCGGCCGCGCCCCTCGGCGGCCAGTTTGTGATTCGGTAGTCATGCAATTTCACCTGGCCATCAATCTGGAGCGCATGAACGGCGAGTCGCGCATGAGCGATGTGGCGCGCCACACCCTTGCCATGGTGCAAATGGCCGAGGCGGGCGGATTCCACACGGCGTGGGCGGCGGAACACCATGCGCTGGAGATGACCATCGCGCCCAATCCCTTTCAGATTTTAACCTGGTGGGCGATGCACACCGAAAAAATCCGCCTGGGCAGCGCGGTGGCGGTGGCGGCGTACTGGCATCCCATTAACCTCGCCGGTGAGGCCGCCTTCACCGACCTCCTCAGCGGCGGGCGGCTGGAATTCGGCATCGGCTCCGGCGCCTACCAGCGCGAATTTGACCGCATGCATCCGGGGCTGAAACAGTCCGACGGCTGGCGTTATGTGCACGAAATGCTGCCGGCGGTGAAGGCGCTGTGGGCCGGCGACTATGAACATCACGGCGAGTTTTGGTCGTTCCCGGTTTCCACCTCGGTGCCGAAGCCGCTGCAAAAACCGCACCCGCCCATCTGGCTGGCGGCGCGCGCGCCGGTCACTTTCAACCACGCCGTGCAAAACGGCTGCCACATCGTGTCGTGGCCGCTGACCCGTCCCATGGCCGAGGTGGAATTGTATAAGGCCCGGCTGGAGGAGGCGGTGCAGGCCAATCCCGGCTGTGCGCGCCCGACTTTTGCCGTGATGCGCCACACCGCGGTCTATGAGGACAAAAATGAATGGGAGATTCCGGTGAAGGCGGTGCAGCGCGCGCTGGGGCAGTTTGAAAATTTGTTCCGCAACTTGGGCGACGTGGTCAACGGCTTCCCCAAGGAGATTCCCCT
>RKSH01000160.1 GCA_007570945.1 Gammaproteobacteria bacterium
CTGTTTCACTTTCCCAACCAACATGCCATTATACCCCAATGCCCCCGCCCTCATCTTTCCTCACCCACTTGGAATGCAGCGTCCACGGCGACCGTTATGACCCGGCTGAGGCGCATAACTTATCCAAAGCCGGCAAACCGCTGCTGGCCTGTTACGACCTGGACGGCGTGCGCGGGAACTTCACCAAGTCCGCATTAAAGGAACGCGATGCAACCCTGTGGCGTTACCGGGAGTTGCTGCCGGTGCGCGCCGGGCGCGACATTGTTTCGCTTGGCGAGATTATGACTCCGTTGATTGCGACTCCGGCCTTGCGCGGCGGCGGCGGTGAGGTTTTTATCAAGGACGAAAGCAGGCTGCCCACCGGTTCGTTCAAGGCGCGCGGTTTGTGCATGGCGGTTTCCATGGCCCGCGCATGCGGCGTGCGGCGCATTGCGATGCCCACCAACGGCAACGCCGGCGCGGCGCTGGCGGCATATGCGGCGCGGGCCGGGATTGAAAGTTTTATTTTTTGCCCGCAGGACACGCCGCAAATTAATATCCGCGAGATTGCGGCCAGCGGCGGCAAAGTGTGGCTGGTGAACGGTTTGATTAACGATTGCGGGCGCATCGTGGGTGAGGGCCGCGAGGCCATGGGCTGGTTTGACTGCTCCACACTCAAGGAGCCCTACCGCATTGAGGGCAAAAAAACCATGGGGCTTGAGTTGGCCGAGCAGTTCGGCTGGACCTTGCCGGATGTGATTTTGTACCCCACCGGCGGCGGCACCGGCTTAATCGGCATGTGGAAAGCGTTTCACGAGTTGCAAAAAATCGGCTGGATTGACTGCAAACTGCCGCGCATGGTGGCGGTGCAGGCGGCCGGTTGCGCGCCCATTGTCAAGGCGTTTGAAGACAACGCCGAGCACGCCGAAACCTGGCGCGACGCCCGCACCGTCGCCGCCGGCATCCGCGTTCCCGCCGCCATCGGCGATTTTTTAATTTTGCGCGCGGTGCGCGAGAGCAACGGCTTCGCCATCGCCGTGGACGACGGCGCCATCATCCATGCGCGCGAGGAAATCGCGCACAAAGAAGGCCTGCTCGCCTGCCCCGAAGGCGCGGCGACCTACGCCGCCTACCGCAAGGCGCTGGAAGACGGGCGCATTGAGCCGCGCGAGTCGGCGGTGATGTTTAACTGCGCGGCCGGCGCCAAATACGAATTGCCGCCGGTGACCCGGTCGGTGACGCTCGGGGAAGTGGACTACCGAAAATTAAGATAACGGTTTCACAAATATTTCCACCGCGTCCCCTGCGCCACATCCTCCAGCGCCACGCCGGCTTGCAACAGCATGTCGCGAATGCGGTCGGCCTCGGCGTAGTCGCGGTTTTTCCTTGCCGCCTCGCGCTTGCCGATCCACCGCTCCACTTCAGCGGCGCCGAGACTGTTGCCGCCGGCGGCGCCGCGAAACCATGATTCCGGATCCTGCTGCAGCAGTCCCATTAGTTTGCCGGCCGCTTTAAGTTGCGCCTGCACGGCGGCCAATTGCTTCCGGTTGCCGCCGCTGGCGGAGCGCGCGAGTTCGAACAGGACGGCGACGGCCCGCGGCGTGTTCAAGTCGTCCGACATTGCGGCGACAAAATCCGCCGGCGGCTCGCTTTCGCCCGCACCGCCGCCATCGCACGTCTCGGCGCAGTTGCGCAACACGCCGTACAACCGGTCCAGATTGCGCCGCGCCTGCCTCAAAGTCTCGTCGCTCCAGTCCAGTGGTTTGCGGTAGTGCGCGCCCAATAGCGCAAAACGCACCGCCTCCCCCGGCGCCTGCTTAAGCAAGTCGCGCACCAGCACAATGTTGCCCGTCGACTTCGCCATTTTTTCACTATGTACGCGGACGAAACCGTTGTGCATCCAGGTGCGGCAGAGCAGCGCACCGCCATGGGCGCAGGTGGACTGGGCGATTTCGTTTTCGTGGTGGGGGAAAATTAAATCGTGGCCGCCGCCGTGAAGGTCCACCGTCTCGCCCAGGTGTTCCTCAATCATGCACGAGCATTCCAGATGCCAGCCCGGCCGCCCGCGCCCCCACGGACTGTCCCAGCCCGGCAAACTTGCATCGGACGGTTTCCACAAAACAAAATCCGCCGGGTCGCGTTTGTACGGCGCCACCTCCACCCGCGCGCCGTCCACCATTTCATCCCGGCTGCGCCGCGAAAGTTTTCCGTAGTCGGCGAACGACGCAACCGAAAACAGCACATGCCCCCGCGCCTCGTACGCATGCCCGGCGGCCAGCAGTTTTTCCACCATCGCCACCATGCGCGGTACATGTTTGGTCGCGCGCGGCTCCAGGGTCGGCGGCAGCACGCCGAGCGCCTCCATGTCGCGGTGGTACACCTCGGTGAACTGTTTCGTCACCACGTCAATCGCCACGCCCCGCTCGCGGGCGGCGGCGTTAATCTTGTCGTCCACATCGGTGATGTTGCGCGCGTACACCACGCCGCCAGCGCCGAACTCGCGCAGCAGCAGCCGGAACAGAACATCAAACACCACCGCCGGCCGCGCGTTGCCAATGTGCGGGTGGCTGTATACCGTCGGCCCGCACACGTACACCGTCACCCGCTTCGGATCCTGCGGCGTGAACAATTCCTTCTTGCGGCTGAGTGAGTTGTGCAGAAAAAGCGGCATCGCGCGATTATAAACGGCGGCGGCGCGCATCCTGTGCACCGCCGCCGCAAAAACAAAGCCCCGCCGGAGGGGACGGGGCTTTGCGGGTTGATGAAAGCGGCATGCGCTGCTTACATCATTCCCCCCATTCCGCCATCCGGCATGGCCGGCGCGGCCGGTTTTTCCTCGGGGATTTCCGCCACCATGGCCTCGGTGGTAATCATCAGCCCGGCGATGGAGGCGGCGTTTTGCAGCGCGGTGCGGGTCACCTTGGTGGGGTCCAGGATTCCCATGGCCAGCATGTCGCCGTATTCGCCGGTGGCGGCGTTGTAGCCCTGGGCGTCCTTGGCCTCGGCCACTTTGTTCAGCACCACCGAGCCGTCGGCGCCGGCGTTGCTGACGATTTGCCGCAACGGCTCCTCCAGCGAGCGGCGGACGATGGCGATGCCGGTTTCCTGGTCGGCGTTGTCGCCTTTCACCTTGGCCAGCGAATCCACGCAGCGCACCAGCGCGCTGCCGCCGCCGGGCACCACGCCCTCTTCCACCGCCGCGCGGGTGGCGTGCAGCGCATCCTCCACGCGCGCCTTCTTTTCCTTCATCTCCACCTCGGTGGCGGCGCCGACTTTAATGACGGCCACGCCGCCGGCCAGCTTGGCGACGCGCTCCTGCATCTTTTCCTTGTCGTAGTCCGAGGTGGCCTCCTCGATTTGCGCGCGGATTTGCTTGACCCGCGCCTCAATGTCGGACTTCTTGCCGGCGCCGTCGATGAGCGTGGTGTTTTCCTTGGTGATGTCCACGCGCTTGACGCTGCCCAGGTCGTCGATGCCGGCGTTCTCCAGACTCATGCCGACTTCCTCGGAGATGACGCGGCCGGCGGTGAGGATGGCGATGTCCTCTAACATGGCCTTGCGGCGGTCGCCGAAACCCGGCGCTTTCACCGCGCACACCTTGACGATGCCGCGAATGTTGTTCACCACCAACGTGGCCAGCGCCTCGCCGTCCACATCCTCGGCAATCACCACCAGCGGCCGGCTGGTTTTGGCGACGCCCTCTAGCACCGGCAACAGGTCGCGGATGTTGGAGATTTTCTTGTCGTGGATGAGCACGAACGGGTTTTCCAAATCCACGCTCATGTCCTCCTGCTTGTTGATGAAGTAGGGCGACAGGTAGCCGCGGTCGAACTGCATGCCCTCCACGATGTCCAGTTCGTTGTCCAGCGCCGAACCGTCCTCCACCGTAATCACGCCCTCTTTGCCGACTTTTTCCATCGCCTCGGCGATGATGTCGCCCACCGCCTCATCGGCGTTGGCCGACACCGTGCCCACCTGGGCGATTTCCTTGTGGTCGGAGCAGGGCTTGGAGATTTTTTTCAGGTGCTCCACCGCCGCGCTCACCGCCCGGTCAATGCCGCGCTTTAAGTCCATCGGGTTCATCCCGGCGGCCACCGCTTTCAGCCCCTCGCGCAGCATGGACTGCGCCAGCAGCGTCGCGGTGGTGGTGCCGTCGCCGGCCACATCGGAGGTTTTGGAAGCCACCTCCTTGACCAGTTGGGCGCCCATGTTTTCGAACTTGTCCTTAAGTTCAACCTCTTTCGCCACCGACACGCCGTCTTTGGTGACCGTCGGTGCGCCGAAAGATTTATCCAGCACCACATTGCGGCCTTTCGGCCCCAGGGTGATTTTTACGGCATCGGCCAAAATGTTCACGCCGCGCATTTTGCGCGCGCGCGCGGACTCGCCGAAGAGAACTTCTTTTGCTGCCATGGTTGGTTTTCTCCTGTTTGGGTTGGGAAAGGTTGGGAGGGTGACGGTTATTCGACCACGCCCATGATGTCGTCTTCACGCATCACCAGCAGCTCTTCGCCGTCAATCTTGATTTCGGTGCCGGAATATTTTCCGAACAGCACGCGGTCGCCAGCTTTGACGTCCAGCGGACGTACATCGCCGTTGTCCTGGATTTTGCCGTTGCCGGTGGCCACGACTTCGCCCTGCATGGGCTTTTCTGCGGCGGTGTCGGGAATGACAATGCCGCCCGGGCTCGTGCGCTCGTCTTCAACCCGGCGCACCACCACCCGGTCGTGAAGCGGTCGTATTTTCATTTATGCTTCTCCTTTGTGGATGGGTTTGTCGGTGGGGACGAAAAACCCGCGCAACTCCCCGCTCCCGCCCGGCGGCGATAAAGCCGCTTGCTTTCAAGCCGAAACGGGCGATTGCTGGCACTCGCCCCGGTGGAGTGCCAATAGTAGTGCCAATTTTCCCAATGTCAAGGGGCGCAGAAAAATTTTCCCGCCAGCCGATTTTGTTTAGATTTGACAACGGCGGCCCTGCTATACTTTCCGCCCTCTACAACCACCGGAGGCAACGATGAAAACCACCATTCTCACCCTCACCCTCGCCGCCACCGTCGGCATGACGGCGTGCTATGAGCAGCGTTTTGCCGGCAGCGACTATGGCAAGGAACTGGAGGGCATGATGCAGGCCTGCATTCAGATGCAACAGGACGGGCGGCTGCCGGGGATTGCCGCGGGCGGACGGGACCTGCGGTTCAGCAGCGGCGGCATCAACTTTGACGAGCGCGATGCGGTGAGTTATCCGTTGCGGCTGACGTGCATCGTGGATGACGGCGAGCGGCGCGATGAATTCGCCTTGGAGCGCGCCGCGGCCGGGGCCAAGTGGACGCTGGCGCCTTAGTCGGCCCGGCCGGCTGGGCCGCCCCGGTCGTCGCCGGCGAGGAACTGCACCAGGTCAATTTTGCTGATGATGCCGGCGACGGCGTCCCCCTCTATCACCACCGCCACTTCGTCGTTGGCCAGCACCTGTTGCACCCGGCTCAGCGGGTCGTGCATCGCCACCACGCCGTGCAACTCCTTGGCGGTGTCCACCACCGGGTCCTCGGCCTTGCATTTGCCGGACACCAGGCTGTGCAGCAGGTCCACCTCGTGCACCATCATCATGCGGCCGTCGTGGCGCAAGGGCATTTGCGAGATGCCGAGTTTGGACATGCGGCCGGCGACTTGGCTTAACGTATCAAGGGGTGCGGCGAACTCCACGCGGTCGCCCTTGCGGCAAATGATGTCGCGCACCGTGCCGCGCTGCTGGAGGCCGGCGGCGTCGAGGTAGCCCATGTCTTTCATCCAGTCGTCGTCGTAGCACTTGCTGAGGTAGCGGTCGCCGCTGTCGGGCAGCACCACCACCACCGTTTTGCCCGCGCCCAAGCGCTCGGCGACCTTGATGGCGCCGAACAGCGCGGTGCCGGTGGAGCCGCCGCAAAAAATTCCCTCCTCGCGCGCCAGCCGCCGGGCGGTGAGAAAAGAGTCGCGGTCACCGACCTCCATCACCTCGTCCACCACCGAGAAGTCCAGCGTGCCCACCATGAAGTCGTGGCCGATGCCCTCCACCCGGTAAATGCCGGGCGGTTGCGGCGGGTTTTTGTGGAACTCGTTGTAGTAGATGCTGCCCACCGGGTCGGGGCAGACCACCGCCAACTCGCGGCCGGCGGCGGCGGCTTTTTCCTTAAGAAACCGGCCGGCGCCGGAGATGGTGCCGCCGGTGCCGATGCCGCCCACCAGGGCGTCGATGCGGCCGTCGGTGTCGGCCCAGATTTCCGGGCCGGTTGTCAGGTAGTGCGCCTCCGGGTTGTGCATGTTGAAATACTGGTCGGTGTAAAACCCGCCGCGCGTCTCCCGCGCAATGCGTTTTGCAACCTCCACGTAACTGTCCGGATGCTCGTGGTCCAGGTCGGTGCGCGTGACCACCACCTCGGCGCCGAAAGCCTTGAGCATGTCAATCTTCTCCTTGCTCATCTTGTCCGGCATGGTGCAAACGCAGCGGTAGCCCTTGACCGCGGCGGTGATGGCGAGGCCGAGGCCGGTGTTGCCGGAGGTGGACTCCACCAACGTGTCGCCCGGTTTAATCAGCCCGGCCTCCTCGGCCCGCTCCACCATGTTGCGCGCCATGCGGTCCTTGACCGAGCCGCCGGGATTCAAGTGCTCCATCTTCGCCAGCAACAGCGCGCCGCCTTTGGGCACCACCCGGTTTAAGCGCACCAGGGGCGTGCCGCCGATTAGGCCGAGGACGTTTTCGTGGTAGCGCATGCGCCCATTGTAGCACCGGCGGCGGGGTTTTTTCCTCAGTCCAGCATGTCACTTTGGTGCATTTCCCGGCCGGTGACCGGGTGCGGCATGGTGGGCAGGTCGGGTTTTCCGCCGGCGAAATATTGGGCGGCGGAGTACACCTGAAACCTCGGATATTTGCGCGGCGAGCCGGGCATTTGATAAAAGCCCTGCGCGCGGCACCATTTTTCGCTCGCCGCATCCTCCTCCAGCGTGAGGAAAATGCCCATGACGGAACCGTTTTTTTCCGCATGGGTTTTCAGGTG
>RKSH01000178.1 GCA_007570945.1 Gammaproteobacteria bacterium
TTGCCGCACGTGGCGGGTGCGCCGGCGCCGGCGGTGGTTGCCCCCTCGGAACTGCCGGCCGCACTGGCGGCACAGTTTGCGGCGACCACGTTGGCGGTGGGCGCGCTGTTCTGGACGCTGCTCGGGGCGGTGACGGCGGCGCTGTACCGGCACTGGGCGCTGGCGCGGTGAAGCCGGCCATCTACACCTGCATCACCTGCCGCTACTCGGCCGCCGAGCGCGAGGGCGGCGACGGCCGCACCGGCGGCGAGATGCTGAGCGCGCTGATTGCCGAGGCGGCTTTGCTGTTGCCGCAACCCGATTCTTTTGCGCTGAAAACCACCAAGTGTTTCATGGGTTGCGAGCGCCACTGCAACGTTCACCTGCGCGCGCCGGGCAAGTTCGGTTATGTGATTGGCGCGCTACCGCCCACCGCGGCCAGCGCGGCCGCCGTGGTGGACTATTTTGCGCGCTACATGGAATCCAAGGACGGCCGGGTGCCCATGCGCGAATGGCCGCAGGCGCTGCGCGGCCACTTTACGGCGCGGGTGCCGCCGTGGGAGGACGCCGGGTGACGGCGGCGGCGAAAACTTTGCGCAAAATTCCGGCCACCGTGGTAACCGGCTTTCTCGGCAGCGGCAAAACCACCCTGTTGCGCCACCTTTTGGAAAACGCCGGCGGCCTGCGCATTGCGGTCATCGTCAACGAATTCGGCGAGGCCGGCGTGGACGGCGAAATTCTGCGCGAGTGCGCGCTGCGTTGCGGCGCTGAGGGTGGGGGCGATGATGACCGCATTTACGAACTGGCCAACGGTTGTTTGTGCTGCACCGTGCAGGAGGAATTTTTTCCGGTGATGCGCGCGTTGGCGGCGCGGCGCGGCAGCGTGGACCACATTCTAATTGAGACTTCCGGCCTGGCGCTGCCCAAGCCGCTGGTGCAGGCGTTTAACTGGCCGGAGATTGCGGCGGCGTGCACGGTGGACGCGGTGATTGCGGTGGTGGACTCGCCGGCGGCGGCGGCCGGGCAGTTTGCCGCCAATCCCAAAGCGGTGCAGGCGCAGCGTGAGGCGGATGAAAACCTGGACCACGAATCGCCGCTGCACGAATTGTTTGAAGACCAGTTGCAGGCCGCCGACCTGGTGGTGCTGAACAAAAGCGACGAGGTGGACGCCGCGCAACTGCAGCGGTTGCGGCGCCAACTGTCCGCCGAACTGCCGCCGCAGGTGAGGCTCTTGGAGGCGGCGCACGGCCGCGTCGCGCCGCATCTTTTGCTCGGCCTGGGCCTCGCCTCGGAACGGGGCATTGAAGCCAGGCCCAGCCACCACGACGCGCTGCCGGAGGACCACGACCACGACGAGTTCGGCGCGGTGACGGTGGAGTTGGGCGCGGTGGAACTGGAGGAGTTGCTGGCCGGCGTGCGCGCGGTTTGCGCGGCGCACACGGTGTACCGCGTCAAGGGTTTCGCCGACCTGCCCGGCAAGGCGATGCGGCTGGTGGTGCATGGAGTCGGCGGCCGCCTGCGGCATTATTTTGACCGTCCGTGGGCGGCCGGCGAGCGGCGCACGCAACTGGTGTTCATCGGCGACGCCGGCCTCAGCGAAGCCGGGGTGCGCCGCCAACTGGACGGTTTTGTGGTGGGCAGCCGCGCCGCCTGAGCGATGCACCTTCTTGCGGCCCGCCCCGGCGGATACAGCAACGAGAACACCGTCGTCCGCATTGACCAGACGCCGGCGGACATTGTTTTTCTTTCCACCGCCGACACCGACCTGGCGCTGCTGGCCGGGGTTTACGAGAAAAAATTTCACCGCGCGGAAAATTTTCCCACACTGCGCCTGGCCGGCGCCGGCCAGTTGCGCAATGCGGCGTCGGTGGATTTGTATGTGGGGGAAGTCGCGCGGCATGCACAGGTGGTGGTCGCAAGCCTGCTCGGCGGCGCGGCTTACTGGCCTTATTTGTGCGGGCAACTGGCGGCGCTCGGCCGTGAACACGGGCAAAAAAAAATTCTGCTGGTGCCCGGCGATGACCAGCCGGATCCGGCGCTGGCCGGTTTTTGCACCGCCGACCCGGCGCACTGCCACCGGGTGTGGCGTTACCTGCGCTGCGGCGGCGCGGCCAATGCCGAGTCGCTGCTGCATTTTTTGGCCGCGGAATTTTTTGCCGTTGCGGTCGACCACGCCGAGCCGCGCCCGCTGCCGGCGGCGCTGATTCACCACCCCCGCCGCCAGCCGGCCGGCATCCAGGACTGGCGGCGGGAGTGGCGCTTTGGCGCGCCGGTGGCGGCGGTGGTTTTCTACCGCGCGCACTTGCAGGCGGCCAACACGGCGGCGGTGGACGCGCTGTGTGCGGCACTGGGCGCGGCCGGGGTGAACCCGCTGCCGCTGGCGGTGACATCGCTGAAGGACGGACCGGCGCTGGCGGTGGTGAACCAACTGCTGACCGAGTCCGCATGCGATGTGGTGGTGAACACCACCGGCTTCGGCGTCGGCGCGGTGGGCGGCGAGGGCGGCGCGGCGTTGTTTGCGCGCGATGTGCCGGTGCTGCAGGTGATTCTCGCCGGCAACTCGCGCGCCGAATGGGAGGACGGCCAACAGGGGCTGGCGCCGCGCGATGTGGCGATGAACGTGGCGCTGCCGGAAGTGGACGGGCGCATCATCACCCGCGCGGTTTCGTTCAAGGATTCCCTCGGCCGCTGCGAGGCGACGCAGTCCGAGCGCATCGTCTACCGCGCCGTTGATGAGCGCATGAGTTTTGTCGCGCAACTGGCAAAAAACTGGTGCGCCCTCGGCAAAACCGCCAACCGCGACAAACGCGTCGCGCTGGTGCTCGCCAACTACCCGGCGCGCGACGGCCGCATCGGCAACGGCGTCGGCCTGGACACGCCGCAGTCCACCGTGGATTTGCTGCGCGCGCTGCAGAATGAAAAATACGCGGTGGAGGATATTCCGGCAGACGGCGATGCATTAATTCGCGCGCTGTTGGCCGGGCCCACCAACGACCCCGACACCGCCGCCTTGCGCGCCTGCCGGCACAACGTGCCGCTGGCCGAGTACGAAAAATGGTTCAACGAATTGCCTGAGCAAAACCGCGCGCAAGTTTTGCAGCGGTGGGGCCGGGCCGCCGATGACCCCATGGCCGCCGCCGGCGCGATGCGCATCGCCGGGCGCATGTTCGGCGAAACTTTTGTCGGCATTCAGCCGGCGCGCGGCTACCATCGGGATGCGGCGGCGGTGTACCACGACCCCGATTTGGTGCCGCCGCATTCCTATTTGGCGTTTTATTTCTGGCTGCGCAAAACTTACCGCGCCTCAGCCATCGCGCATGTGGGCAAGCACGGCAATTTGGAATGGCTGCCCGGCAAAAGCGTCGCGCTGTCGGAAAATTGCTGGCCGGATTTAATTTTCGGCCCGACGCCGCATGTTTACCCGTTCATTGTGAACGACCCCGGCGAAGGCGCGCAGGCCAAGCGGCGCGCGCAGGCGGTGATTGTGGACCACCTGGTGCCGCCCTTGACCCGCGCCGAAGTTTACGGCGCGTTAGCCGAACTGGAGGCGCGGGTGGACGAATTTTACGACGCCCTCACCCTCGACCCGCGCCGCGCCGATGCGTTGCGCGAGGAAATTGTGGCGCGGATTCGTGAACAGAATTTGCACCGGGAGTTTGGTTTGGGCGGTGAGGGTGACGGTGACGACGGTAAAGTCGACGAACTGCTGCGGCGCGCCGATGCGTATTTGTGCGAATTGAAAGAGTCGCAAATCCGCGACGGCCTGCACATTTTCGGCCGCTCGCCAAAGGGCCGGCAGCGCATCGACACGCTGCTCGCGCTGTTGCGCGCGCCGCGCGGTGACGGCCGCGGCTGCAACGACAGTGTATTGCGCGCGCTGGCGCGTGACTTTGGGCTCGGCGATGAGTACGACCCGCTCACCGCCGACCCGGCCGCGCCATGGCCGGGCCCGCGGCCGGCGGTGTTGGCGACGGTGAACGCCGCACCCTGGCGCACCGCCGGCGACACGCGTGAACGGCTGGAACTTTTCGCGACCAAATTGATTGCCGGCGCCGCCGCTTCCGACGTCGCAACCACCATTTCCGGAGTCGACACCGTTACTTCCGGAGTCCAAACCACCATTCCCGAAACCGAAACCGTCCTTTCGCAACTCGCCACCGACATTGCGCCGCGCCTGGATGCATGCGGCGCGGCCGAGACCGACGGTGTGCTGCGCGCGCTTGGCGGACGGTTTGTGGCCGCCGGCCCCAGCGGCGCGCCGTCGCGCGGGCGGGTGGAGGTGCTGCCCACCGGGCGCAATTTTTATTCGGTGGACGTGCGCGCGGTGCCGACGCCCACGGCGTGGCGGCTCGGTTTTCACGCCGCCGAGTTGCTGGTGGAGAGGTATGCGCAGGACCACGGCGAATACCCGCGCGCCATCGGCATGAGCGCCTGGGGCACCGCGGCCATGCGCACCGGCGGCGACGACATCGCCCAGGCCCTGGCGCTGCTCGGCGTGCGGCCGAAGTGGTCGGCCGGCACCAACCGCGTGTGCGATTTTGAAATCATGCCGCTGTCGGCGCTGGGGCGGCCGCGGGTGGACGTGACCTTGCGCGTGTCGGGATTTTTTCGTGACGCGTTTTCCAACGTCATTGATTTTTTTGACGCGGCGGTGCGCGCGGTCGCCGCATTGGAGGACGAGTCGGCCGAGGACAATCCGCTGCGCGCAAAAGTTTTGGCGGAGGCCGGGGAAAATCAAAAACGCGGAATGAATTCGGACGCCGCCATGCGCGCCGCGACTTACCGTGTGTTCGGCGCAAAGCCTGGCGCGTACGGCGCCGGCCTGCAGGGCGCCATTGATGAACGATGCTGGCAAAGCCGCGCCGACCTGGCGCGTGCCTACATCAACTGGGGCGGCTATGCGTACGGCCAACAGTGCCACGGCGCGCCGGCCTTTGAGCACTTCCGCACGCGACTGGGCGCGGTGCAAGGCGTGCTGCATAATCAAGACAACCGCGAGCACGACATCCTCGACTCCGACGACTATTACCAGTTCCACGGCGGCATGGCCGCGGCCGCGGAAACTGTTGGCGGAAAAAAAGTCGCGCTCTACCACGGCGACCACGCCCTCAGCGAGGCGCCGCGCGTTCGTTCACTCAAAGAAGAACTCAGCCGCGTCCTGCGCAGCCGCGCGGTGAATCCAAAATGGATTGCCGGCGTCAAACGCCACGGTTACAAAGGCGCGTTTGAAATCGCCGCGACGGTGGACTACCTGTTCGCCTACGACGCCACCACCGGCGTGGTGGACGATTACCAATACGCAATGCTCACCGACGCCTACCTGCTCGACGATGCCACCCGCGACTTCATCCGCAAGCACAACCCGCATGCGCTGCGCGAGATTGGCGAGCGTCTGCTGGAGGCCATGCAGCGGGGGATGTGGAAAAATCCCGGGGATTACCGGGGGAAGGTGGAGGAGGTTTTGCTGCTGGCTGAGGAGGGGGTGGAGGGGTGAGTTTTTTTTAACGCTTGCAGGTGATGGCGGTGGGGGGTAGTATTTTATCAATGAACATCATTCAAATTCTCTCCATCGCCGCCATTGTCGGCGGCGGCATCGTGGGTTTGTGCGTTCTCGTCTACGCCGTGCGGCTGGCCTTTCGCTGGAGCAAGGAAGACCGTGCAGAAGCGGAGAAAAAACAGGCGCAAAGTGCCGGGTAACTGACATCGGGAGGGCGGCGGCGGCGCCCTCGCCATCAGTTAACCATCACCTGCGCTGTCTCGCCCGCTGTCCGGCAACTCCCGGCCTGCGCAAAGCCCTGGTTAGCCACGTTTTTTCCAAAAACAGTGCTGTCAGAGAAATTTCCCCCACTGTCCCCGCCACAAACAATACTGTTTCCACCGTTAACAATGTTGTTTCCGTTTTCGCCAGGCCAAAAAGCCCTCGCCACCCCAACAATTCCCGCCCTCCGGCCGGGTTTATGCCACGAACAGCACTGTTAAAACCAAAAACATCGATAAAATTTCCTCTGCGACAAGTGGATTTTCGCCCCTCAAACCACCATTCCCGCAGGTCAAACCACCATTCCGGCCCTTGCAACCACCACTTCCACAACTGCAACCACCGCCCCCGCCCCTCGCACCGTCATTTTTGCACTCCAGACCGTCATTTTCGGCTTGACATCCACGGGCAGGATGGGTATTTTTCGCTTCACCAAACGATGCTTACCGCTCCGGCCCGGCCGGGTGGCTCGCACAAATACAACACCCGGCAAACGGCAGGATTAATTACCCTGCTTCGGGGAATAAGCGGGAATGTCACTTAAGTGTCGTTTGGTAACCGCCCGGCGTCAGCGTCGGTTACATCAATGACACAGTGGAGACATTCCAATGAAACACTTTTCCAAACTTGCCGGCCAAATGGCTCAGGCTCTCATTGCAACCTTGGCCTTGGCCATTCTCTCCGGGTGCGCAGCGACCGGCACCAAGTTGACCGAACAGCAAATTGCACAACTGGAAATCGGCAAAACCACCTACGACCAGGCAATCGCAATCCTGGGCGAGCCCACAGACGTTGACTTGGACTCCGATGGAAACCGGATACTCGTCTATGAACATACAAAAGCCAAGGCGAAAGGAGTGAACTTCATTCCTGTCGTCGGTCTTTTTGCGGGCGGGACCAACACCGAAAGAGACATCACCAAACTTTATTTCGGTAAGGATGGCGTGTTGAAAGACATGATTTCCCGCCTCGGAATAAAAGGTGACATTAAAACCGGGGTTACCGCGCAATAGTGCGACAACCCAAACCGCCGCCGGCCCCCACCGGCGGCATTTTCTCACCTCCCCACAAACAAATTCCCATTCCCCTGCACCCGCGCAATGGCCCGGTTGCGGTGCAGTTCCTTGGCCGAGGGGCGGTAGATGCGGTTCCACTCGTGCATGCGTTTTTTCTGCCGCGGGGTGAGGGCGAGGCCTTGGTATTTGTAACGCTCGGCCATGTAGAGCATGGCGCGGGCGATGGGGCCGCGGGCG
>RKSH01000040.1 GCA_007570945.1 Gammaproteobacteria bacterium
CGGGTAGCGCCGACACGCTCGATGTCGTCCTCATCCACGGCTTGCTGCTGTCCGGCTGGGTGATGGCGCCGCTGGCGCGCCACCTGCGGCGGCGCGGCTGGCGCTGCCATGTTTTTTCCTACCCGTCGCGGCGCGATTCATTGGCGGCGCATGCCGATTCCCTGGCGGCGTTTTTGCGCGGGCGGCGGATTGCGCGCTGTCATTTTGTCGCCCACAGCATGGGCGGCCTGGTGGTGCGCGAATATCTTGCGCGGGAAAGTGACGGTGATGGCCGCCGCAGCGTCGCCCTGGGCACACCCTTTGGCGGTTCCAGTCTGGCGGCGGTGATGGCGCGGAACAAGTTCGGAAAATGGATCCTCGGCGCCGCGGCCCCGGCGTTGACCATGGCGGCCCCGCCCTGGCCGCCGCAACATGCCCTCGGCGTGGTCACCGGCCGGGCCGCGTTCACCCTCAGCCCCGCCGCCCGCCTGTTCGGCGCGCCCACGGCGCCCGGCGACGGCGTGGTGCTGTGTGGCGAAACCCGCACCCCCAACACCGCCGCCGCCGTCACCATGACTTGCACCCACACCGCCATGCTGTTTCGCCGTGAAGTGATGCGTCTGACCGAACGGTTCCTCGCCACCGGCGATTTCAATGGTTGACGTTCACCTTCAGCAGCGGAAGCTTTTGGGCGACGCCGGCGCGTTGTTCGATTTCTTTCGCCGCGCGCAGGAGTTTGGCTTCCTGATGCGGGGCGGCGATAATTTGCAGTCCGATGGGCAGGCCGGCGGCGCTAAATCCGGCCGGCACCGAGATTGCCGGGCAGCCGGTGAGGGAAATGACCGAGGTGATGTTGATCCACTGCACATAGTTGTCAAACCGCACGCCGTTCACCTCCTCCACAAAGCGCGCCCCGGCCGGGAACGGCGCGACGATGGCCGCCGGGCACAGCAAAAAATCATGGCCTTGGAAAAATTTTCCCATGCGCCGCGCGATTCGGGCGCGCCGGTTTTCGGCGGTGACGATTTCAGCGGCGCTGAGCGCCAGGCCTTTCTCAATGTTCCACACCAACTCCGGTTTTAATTTTTGCCGGTGAAGTTTGAGAACGTCGCCGAGTTCAGCGGCAAACAATTTGGCGCGCAGCGCCTGAAAACATTCCTCGGCACCGGTGAAGTCCGGGCAACATTCCTCCACCGCCACCCCGGCCTCCGCCAGCAGCAACGCCGCCCGCCGGCACACCGCCGCCACTTCCGCATCCGTCACCGTCACCCCGAGGTCGGCGCTGAACGCCGCCGGGCCCAGGGGCGCCGTTTCCCGCTCCAGCGCATGCAAAAATGACTCGGCCGGCGCCGCCATGGCCAGCGGGTCGGCCGGGTGCGCGCCCGTCATGGCGTCCAGCAACAGCGCCGCATCGGCCACGTTGCGCGCGATGGGGCCGTTCACCGAAAGTGAATTGAAAACATCGCCGCCGTTGTTGTCGCGCGGCACCCGCCCCGGCGTCGGGCGCAGGCCGACCACGGCGTTGAACGCCGCCGGCGTGCGCAAACTGCCGCCGAGGTCGGAGCCGGTGGCCAGCCAGCATTCGCCGGCCGCCACCGCCGCGCATGAACCGCCGGAAGAGCCGGCCACCTGGCGCGCGGTGTCCCAGGGATTGCGGGTGACGCCGAACACGTCGTTAAACGTGCTGGCGCCGGCGCCGAACTCCGGCGTGTTGGACTTGCCCATGACGATGGCGCCGTTGCTTTCGATGCGCTCCACCATGACGTCGCTGCGCGCGGCAACGTGGTTTTTGTACACCGCGCTGCCAAAGGTGCAGCGTACGCCGCGCACTTCGCTGAGGTCCTTAACCGCGGTGGGGATGCCGCCGAGCAGAGTCCGGGCGTTGCCTAACTTTTTTGCATGCTCCCGGGCGCGGTCGATGCACCGGGTGGGCAAAGCGTTGAGGTGCGGCTCCACCTCATCGATGCGCGCCGCCGATGCCTCCACCAGGTCCGGCGGCGAGATTTCCCCGGCGGCCAGCAGCCGGCGCAGTTCGCATGCGCTCCGCCGCAACAGCTCCCCGGCCACGGCCCGCCCTCACCGCCGGGCGGGCGGCGGCGCATCGGCACTGAGCAGAATGCCGAGCCAGCGCGTCTCGCGCGATGCATCCAGGGCGATGCGCGCCACCATGGTCAGCGGCGCCGACAAAAACATGCCCACCGGCCCCAGCAACCAGCCCCAGAACACCAGCGACAGAAACACCACCAACGTGGACAGGCCCAGGCTCTTGCCCATCAGGCGCGGCTCCGCAAAGTTGCCGATGACGATGTTGACGATGAGAAACACCGCCAGCGCCGCCAAGGCGCCGCCGGGGCCAAGTTGCACCAGCGCCAGCAGAATGGCCGGCGCGGCGGCGATGAACGAGCCGATGGCCGGGATGAAGTTGAGAAAAAACGCCAGCGTGCCCCACAGCAGCGCAAAGTCCACGCCGGCCAGCGCCAGCCCGGCCGAGACGCCGGCGCCGGTGGCCAGGGAGGTGAGGGTTTTGACGGCCAGGTAGCGGTTGATGTTTTTCATGCACTCGCGCAGCGGCGCCAGGGAGGCGCCCGGGGTTTGCACAATCGCCGCCAGTTTGGCCGGAAAGCGCGCCGCCTCCAGCAGAATGAAAATCACCGTCAGGAAGATGAGAAAAGCGTTGGCCAACACGCCGCCCAGGCTGTTGACGAACCGGCCCGCCAGTTTCACCGCCGCCGCCGGGTCCAGGTATTTAAGAATGTCATCGGCGTTCAACTGCAAACCCAGTCCGCCGAGCCAGGCGATGAACTGTGCGCCCTGTTCGCCGAGGCGCTTTTCATAAAACGGCAGCGCCGAAGAAAACGCCGCCACCGAATCCCCAAGCAGCGCCCCGGCCGCCAGCAGCAGCAACACCACGCCGCCAATCACCGCCAGCAACGCAAGCCACACCGGCATCCCCCGCCGCTGCAAAAAAGTCAGCGGCGGCTCGCAGATAATCGCAATAAAAACCGACAGCAAAAACGGCACCACAATGGACTGCGCCGCCTGAATCCCCCCGGCCACAATCACCAACGCCGCCAAGCCAAGCAGCAAACGCAGGGGGGTGGGGAGGTTTTGGGCGGGGGTCATGGGATGGAGTGTGGTATACTTGAGTGTTCTATTATAGTCCTCCGGGGCGACAAAAATTTTAACCTGACACACCAATCAGCGAGGCGGTGACTCCATGGCTATTTTTGCGGTTGTGCTTAATGAACCCAATGAAGAGTTAATGGCGCGCGTCAAAGAGGCGTTTGTGGAGCCTGCGCATTTTCAACTCACTGACCATATCGCCTTTGTTCGCTCTCCTCTGGTCAGCGCCCAGGTGGCTGAAAAAATCGGCCTGAGAAAGGGCGACAGCCAAATTGAGGACGCGACCGGAATCGTCCTGAGGGTGGAGAGTTATTCAGGGTGGAATTCCCCCGCGCTTTGGGAATGGCTGAGTTCCGGGGAGGATGGGTCATGACCGAGCGTCACCTGCGGTCAGTCCCCGGTCCCTCGCAGGAGCCCAAAAGCGGCGGCGCCGGGCAGAACGGCGGCGGCGGCAACGACGTCGAGGCGCGGTTGCGGAAAGTCGAGGAGGCGTTGACCGTCATTAAAACAACGCTGACGCATGTGGCGACAAGAGAGGATATCCAAAAAATGCAAAACAACAATTTGCGCTGGATAATCGGGATACTGATTGGCGTCATTGCCCTCTTTGCCCGCGAAATTTTCTTCCAATAGAAGAACCGGGCGGCGGCTTCATTTAGGGCGGGCATTCACCAACCCGGGCCGAACCGTTCCGTCCCCGGCCAGCCGTTGCACCGCCGGCGTAATTTGGTTAAATTTAGCCGCGCTGTATTTTAAGTTTGTGTTGCATCTGGAGCCGTGTCTACTGTATATTCTGCACCGCGTCGGCGGCGGTGCGCGGTATGGCATAATCACCGCCGATGAAACAGTTCAGAGAAGACAACATCGGCCGCGCGGTTGCGGCGATTGTTTTCTCGGTGCTGGCGCTTTCTTTCGGCGATGCGGTGATTAAAAGTTTCAGCATCGCCTTTTCCATCTGGCAACTTTTTGTCGTCCGCTCGATTTTTGCCGGCGCATTTTTAATTGCGCTGCTCAAGTTGCGCCAGCCGGGAGTTTCCCTGCTGCCGGTTGCAGTGCGGTGGACGGCGCTCAGAAGTTTTTTGCTGGCGTTGAGTCTGGCCTCGTTTTATTCCGCGCTGCCGCATGTGCATCTGGCCGTGGCCGCCACGCTGTATTACACCATTCCGCTTTTCATCGCCCTGTTCTCGGCGTTGTTCACCCGCGACCCGGTGGGGCCCAGGTCGTGGTTCGCCATCACCCTTGGTTTTGCCGGCATTGTGGTCATCGTGCGGCCCGAGGCCGGGGAATTTAATGCTTATGCATTGGTGCCCATGGCGGCCGCGGTTTTTTATGCGCTGGCGGCGGTTCTAACGCGCACCAAATGCCGGGGCGAAAAGCCGCTGGTGCTGGCGCTGTCGGTGAACGCGGCGTTTATTGCGGTCGGCGTTGCGGCGAGTCTGCTCGTCATGGCATTTAATCCCCTGGCGTCCATGCCGTCGGGGGATGCGTTCCTGCTCGGCGGCTGGGCGCCGCTGGCGGCGAAAGAATGGCTGGTCATGGGCGTGCTGGCGGCGGCCGTCACCATTGGCTGGATTTTCGCCGCGGTCGCCTACCAAAGCGGCCCGTCGCCGGTGGTTGCGGCCTTTGATTATTCCTACATCATTTTCAGCGCGCTGTGGGGGCTGGTGTTTTTTGCCGAGATTCCCGGCTTGCCGACGCTGGCCGGCATGGCCATGATTGTCGGCGGAGGCGTGCTCATCACCCGGCGCTGACATTGCGCGTTTTTTTCCGCGTCTCACCCCTGGCGTAATTGGGTTAAACTCCCCCCATGCTCCTGCGCCTTTCCTATCTGTGGGTTTTTGCCATCGCGGTTCTGCTGTTGTTAACCGCGCTGTATTTTCAATATGTGCTGCATCTGGAGCCGTGTCCGTTGTGCATTTTGCAGCGCATCGCCCTGGCCGCCCTCGGCCTGGCGGCGCTGGCGGCGGCGGTGCATGGACGGTGGAACCGTTTTTACGCCGCGCTGGTTCTGCTCGCGGCCCTGGCCGGGGCGGCGCTGGCCGGGCGCCATGTGTGGCTGCAGAGTTTGCCGCCGGGGCAGGTTCCGGAGTGCGGCCCCGGCCTTGGTTACATGATGCGGAATTTTCCCCTGGGCGATGCGCTGCGCATGGTTCTTTCCGGCTCCGGCGAGTGCGCCGAGGTGCACCCGTTTCTCGGCATGTCCATTCCCGGGTGGACGCTGCTGGGGTTTTTAATCTTCACCGCTTTCGCCCTCACCGCGTTTTTCGCGCGCCGCCGCTGAGCCCATGCCGGGCGCCGCCGACATTCAGGTTTATGTGGACCAGTTCCTGCTGTGGGGCGCGCGGGTGGTCGTTGCCGCGGCGATTTTCTTCATCGGCCGTTACCTGGCGCGCTGGCTTAGCGGCCTGGTGGTGCGCGCCATCCGCAAGTTCAGCGCCGACCGCGCCATCGCCTCCTTTGCCGAGACGCTGGCGTATTGGCTATTGCTCACCGTCGTCATCCTCGCCGCGCTGGACCAACTGGGCCTCAGCATCACCTCGCTGCTGGCGGTGCTGGCCGCCGCCGGGCTGGCCGTGGGCTTGGCGCTTAAGGATTCGCTGTCCAATGTCGCCTCCGGACTCCTCATCATCGTCCTGCGCCCGTTCACCGTCGGCGACTATGTCACCATGGCCGGCCACAGCGGCACCGTCACCGAGATCGGCCTGTTCTGCACCCGCCTGCAAACCCCGGACAACCGCCTCATCACCATCTCCAACTCCGACATTTTCGGCGGTGCCATCGTCAACGAATACGTCTACCCCACGCGCCGCGTGGACCTGGTGGTCAGCATCGCCTACGAGGACGACATCGCCAAAGCGCGCGCCATCGCCGAGGGGATTCTGCGGGGGGACCCGCGCGTGCTGAGCGACCCGCCGCCCACCGTCTACGTCGCCGAACTGGCCGACAGCGGCATCAACCTCAACATCCGCCCGTGGGTCAAGAGCGGCGACTACTGGCCGTTCTATTGGGAAATGTTAGAGGCGGTCAAAACCGCCTTTGACCGCGGCGGCATCACCATTCCCTACCCGCAACGTGAGGTGCGCCTGCGCAACGGCGGCGACGGCCGGGGTTGATCACCCCGCCGCCGCCAACGCCGCTTCGTAGTCCGGCTCCTGGGCGATCTCCGGGACCAGTTCACGGTGCAGCACCCGGTCGTTTTCATCCAGCACCAGCACGGCGCGGGCGGTGAGGCCGGCCAAGGGGCCGTCCTCAATCAACACGCCGTAGTCGCGGGCGAAGTTGCCGCGCAGGGTGGACAACGTGGTGACCTTGCCGGTGTTCTCGGCAGTGCAGAAGCGGCCCTGGGCAAAAGGCAGGTCGGCGGACACGATTAAGATTTGCAAACCGTCGCGCGCGGCGGCGGCCTGGTTGAACTTGCGCGTGGACAGGGCGCAGGTGGGCGTGTCCAGACTGGGAACAATGCTGAGTATTTTTTTGCCGCCAAAGTCGGCCAGCCGCTTGTCGGCCAAATCCGCGTTGACCAGAACAAAGTCCGGCGCCGCGGCGCCCACTTGCGGCAGGTCGCCGCAGGTGTTGCACCGGTCGCCTTGGAGAGTGATTTGCGCCATGGTTAAACCTCCCGGATTACCGTCAGTGGCCGTGAATGGATTTTAAGCCGCACCGTGTCGCCGATGTTTTTCAGGTGGTCCAGCGCGCCGAGGCAGTACAGTTTGCCGGCCTGCGCCACCTCCACCGTATACACCACGCGCCCGGCGTGGAAGTTGCGGTAGGTGACGCGCCCCTGCACCGCGCCGGCGGCATCAAGGCGCAGGTCTTCGCAGTTCACCATCAGCGTCACCGGCGCGCCGGGGCCGGCGGCGGGCAGCGCGGCCTGCAGTTCGCCGAGAGGGGTGCGCACTTTGCCGTCGTCGCCGAGCACGCCGCGCACAAAACCCTGGTAGCCGCCGAGCCCGCTGAGGGAGGCGCTGTATGGCCGGCGCAGAAACCAATCCGGCGGCGTGGTCTGCAACAGGTGGCCGGCGCGCATCAGGTGAATCTGGTCGGCCAGCGCACAGGCCTCGTCGCGGTCGTGGGTGACCATCAGCGTGGTCACCCCGGCGTCGCGCAGGATGGCCATGATTTCATCGGCCAATGTCTGCCGCAGGTGGCTGTCCAGATTGGCGAACGGCTCGTCCAGCAGCATTAGCCTGGGATTGGCGGCCAGCGCGCGGGCCAGGGCGACGCGCTGCCGCTGGCCGGTGGACAGTTGGTGGGGGTAGCGTTTTTCCATGCCGCCCAGCGAGGTGAGTTGCAGCAAATCGTCCACCGTGCGGCGGCCGCCGTTGCCGCCGTTGCCGTTGCGCATGCGGTTTTTGAGTCCGAACTCAATGTGCCACGCCACCGTGCAGTTGGGGAACAGCGCCAAATCCTGGAACACCAGCCCGGTGCCGCGCTTTTCCGGCGGACGGTGAAGGGCGCCGTCGCACACCGTCTCGCCGTGAATGCGGACGGCGCCGCGCGACGGTTTTTGCAGGCCGGCAATCACCCGCAGCAGCGTGGTTTTGCCGCAGCCGCTGGGCCCGAGCAGGGCGCCGACGCGGCCGCGCGGCAGTTGCATGCAAATGTTTTGCAGCAGCGGCCCGCCGTTGCCGCCGAGGGAGACCTCCTCCAGTTCCAGGGCCGGGGAAAGGGGCATGGCTCAGCCCATCATGGACTGCTGGTAGTTCTGCAGGCCGGCGCGCTCGATTAAACCGAGTTGCGTTTCCAGCCAATCAATGTGCTCCTCCTCGTCGCTGAGGATTTTTTTGAACAAATCGCGCGAGGTGTAGTCGCCGCACTGCTCGCACCAGGCGATGGCCTCCTTGAGTTCCTCGCAGGCGTCGGTTTCCATTTTAAGGTCGCACTCCAGAATTTCCCGGGTGTCGCCGCCGATGGAAAGTTTGCCGGCGTTTTCCATGTCCGGCGTGCCCTCCAAAAACAAAATGCGCGCCACCAGCAGGTCGGCGTGCTTCATCTCGTCGATGGATTCGTTGTACTCGTGGTCGCCGAGTTTGCTCAGCCCCCAGTCGCGGAACATCCGCGAGTGGAGAAAATACTGGTTGATGGCGGTCAACTCGTTGCGCAGGACTTTGTTGAGAAAGCCGAGCACCTTGCCGTCGCCTTTCATGGTCGGACTCCGATTGTGGGTTCGGTTAAATTCTGCGAGCGGCGGCGGGTATTGTCAACCCGCCGTTGCCTCTTCCGCCGCCGGTTTCCGCCCTGCGTCCACCATTTTCCACTCTGCCCCCGCCGCTTCCGGACCCGGCGCCTCCGCTTTCACACCCCGGACCGCCGTTCCCGACGTTGATTCCACCATCTTCACACCGCAAACCGCCAAAAACACCGGGCAACCGGGCAATCGCCGCAACAAAAAAACCGGCGGCGCGGTTTCAGCGCATGACTTCGGCCAGCGCCTCCCGCAATTCCGCCAGCGGCAGGCCGATGATGTTGGTGTAACTGCCGTGCACTTCGGCGATAAGGGGGGCGGCGCGGCCCTGGATGGCGTAGGCGCCGGCTTTGTCGCTGAACTCGCCGTGGCCCAGGTGGCGGTCGATGTCGGCATCGCATATGGCGGCGAAGCGGACGGTGGTGGCGCACACTTTTGCCGCCTCGCGGCCGGCGGCGAGCGCATGGACGCCGGTGAAAACCCGGTGCTCGCGCGCCGACAGGCGGCGCAGCATGGCGGCGGCGGCGGCGCGGCCGGCGGGTTTGCCGAGGATGCCGCCGTCCACCGCAATGCAGGTGTCGGCGCCGACAATCGCATCGGCGCGGTCGCCGGCGTAACGGGCGGCGACATCGCGCGCTTTGGCGGCGGCGAGGCGGGCGACATACTGCGCGGCGCCTTCACCGTCCACCGCCGACTCGTCCACCTGCGGCGCGCGGGCGTGGAAAGAAAACCCGGCATCGCGCAACAGCGCATGGCGGCGCGGTGAGGCGGACGCGAGCAACAGGTGAATCTCAGCGGTGATAGGGCAGCCCCTCCACGATGCTGCATGCGCGGTACAACTGCTCGACCAAAACCACCCGCGCCAGCGCGTGCGGCAGGGTGAGGGCGGACAGCGACCAGCATTCCGCGGCGCGTTCCAGGCAATGCCGCGACAGGCCGTCGGGGCCGCCGATGAGAAAAGCGGCGTCGCCACTGCTGCGGCGCCAGTCGGCGATGCGCGCGGCGATGTGGCTGGTGGCGATGGCGCGGCCGCCGGGGTCCACGGCGATGATGCGCCCGGCGCCGGCGGCGGCGAGCAGACGTTCACCCTCCTCGCGCACCGCGCGCGCCGGGTCAAAGCCCTTGCCGCGCCGGGCGGGGGTGACGGCGCGCACCACCAGGCGGCTGTGGCGGGGGAAACGTTTGCGGTATTCGGCCACCGCCTGCCCGGCCCAGCCGGGCAGGCGCTTGCCGGTGCACGCGATGATGAGTTGCAAGCGGCGGCGGCGCGGCGATTAACCGGCGGCGCGCGCCGGGTTGTTGGGGTGGGTGGTCCAGTCGGCGTGTTCGGCGGCGCCGGCCGGGCGCATGGTGATGCAGTCCTCCACCGGGCAAACCGCGGCGCACAGGTTGCAGCCGACGCATTCCTCGGCAATCACCTCGTAGTGCCGCCGGCCGTTCACTTCATGGGTGATGGCCTGGTGCGAGGTGTCCTCGCAGGCGATGTGGCAGCGGCCGCACTGGATGCACTTGTCCTGGTCGATCCAGGCTTTTTCCACATAATTTAAGTTCAGGTATTTCCAGTCGGTGAGGCTGGGCACGGCAATGCCCGCCAGGCGCTCCACCGAGGGCAGATTTTTCTCATCCAGAAAACGCGCCAGCCCCTGCAGCATGTCGTCCACGATGCGAAAACCGTAGGTCATGGCCGAGGTGCACACCTGCACGGTGGCGGCGCCCAGGGCCAGGAAGTCCACCACGTCGCGCCACGTCTCAGCGCCGCCGATGCCGCTGATGGGCAGGCCGCGGGTGCGCGGGTCGCGGGCGATTTCGGCCACCATGTGCAGCGCGATGGGCTTCACCGCCGGGCCGCAGTAGCCGCCGTGGGTGCCCTTGCGGTCCACCGCCGGCCACACGCCGAGGGTGTCGTAATCCACGCGCATGATGGAATTGATGGTGTTGATAAGCGACACCGCATCGGCGCCGCCCTCCTGCGCGGCGAGCGCCGGCTGGCGGATGTCGGTGACATTGGGGGTGAGTTTGACCACCACCGGCAGGCGCGAATGTTTCTTGCACCACGCGCACACCTGCGCCACGTATTCCGGCACCTGCCCCACCGCCGCGCCCATGCCGCGCTCCGACATGCCGTGCGGACAGCCGAGGTTGAGTTCCAGACCGTCGGCGCCGGTGTCCTCAATGCGCGCCACGATGTCGGCCCACGACTCCTCTTTCATGGGCACCATCACCGACACCAGCAGCGCGCGGTCCGGCCAGTTCTTTTTCACCTCGGCCGCCTCGCGCAGGTTCACCGCCAGCGGCCGGTCGGTGATTAATTCAATGTTGTTGAAGCCGAGCAGGCGGCGGTCGCCGCCGTGCATGTAGCCGTAGCGCGGGCCGCTGACATTGACGATGGGCGGGTCCTCGCCGAGGGTCTTCCACACCACGCCGCCCCAGCCGGCCTCAAAGGCGCGGTTGACGTTGTACGCCTTGTCGGTGGGCGGCGCCGAGGCCAGCCACAGCGGGTTGGGCGCGTGAATACCGGCAAAGTTGACACTGAGCTCAGCCATTGCAGCCTCCGAGAAAACGGTGAATGGAACGCGCCGCCACTTTGCCGTCCTCAACGGCGGTGACGGTGAGCTTGTCGCCGCCGGCCACGCAGTCGCCGCCGGCCCACACCCCGGCAATGGAGGTGGCGCGGTCGGCGGTGACGCTGATGCGGCCGTCGGTGGTGGTCAGACCTTCCGGAATGCCGCCACCAAGGGCCTGGCCGATGGCGGTGAACACCATGTCGGCGGCGAGGGTGACGGTTTCACCGCCGCCGGCGGTGAACTCCACCGCGCGAACCGCGCCCTCGCCGATGAAGCGCGCCGGGCGGGCGTTGTAGCGGAAGTGCACACCGTTGGTGCGGGCGAAATCCTGCTCGTGGCGGCTGGCGCGCATGTCCTCCGCGCCGCGGCGGTAAACCAGGGTGACTTCCTCGGCGCCGAGTTTGCGCGTCTGCACGGCGATGTCGATGGCGGTCATGCCGCCGCCGATGACCACGATTTTTTTGCCCACCTTGATGCGCGACTTGTCCTCGGCCTGGCGCAGGGCGGCGATAAAGCCCACCGCGTCCATGACGCCGTCCAAACCCTCACCGTCCACCCCGGCGCGGTTGACGCCGCCGAGGCCGGGCGACAAGAACACCGCGTCAAATTCGCCGCGCAATTCTTCCAGCGTAACGTCGCGGCCAAGTTCGACGCCGGCGCGCACCTCAATGCCGCCGACGGCGAGAATGTATTCCACTTCCCGGCGCGCGAAATCGTCCACCGTTTTGTAGGCGGCGATGCCGAATTCGTTCAGGCCGCCGGGTTTTTTTTGTTTTTCAAACACGGTGACGGCGTGGCCGAACAGCGCCAGTTGGTGCGCGCAGGCGAGGCCGGCCGGGCCGGCGCCGACCACCGCCGCGCGCTTGCCGGTGGACTCGGCGCGGCGGAAAAACTGCTCGCCGCGCGCCAGCACCGGGTCGGTGGCGTGGCGCTGCAAAAGCCCGATGCGCACCGGCGAGTCGCCGGGTTTGTTGCGCACGCACACCTCCTCGCACAAAATTTCGGTGGGGCAGACGCGCGCGCACATGCCGCCCATGATGTTGGCGCGCAAAATGGTGCGCGCCGCGCCGTCGCCGTTGCCGCTGCGGATTTGGTGGATGAAGCCGGGAATGTCGATGCCGGTGGGGCAGGCGCTGACGCACGGCGCGTCATAACAGAAGTAGCAGCGCGCGCTTTCCACCAATCCGTCGTGCTGGCTGAGCGGCGGATGGATGTCGGTGAAGTTTCTTTCGATTTCAGCCGGTGTTGGCATGGGCGAGGGTGAAAATCAGCGGCGCCACCGCCAGACCGCCGGCAGCAGCGCGGCGGCGAGGGCGATTTTCAGCGCATCGCCGGGCAGGAACAACAGCATGCCGACTTTCAGCAACGGCTTGTCCCAGCCGATGACGGCGCCCAACCACAGCAGGCCGCAGGCGTAGATGAGAAGATTGCCGGCCACCATGGCGGCCACGGTGCCGGCCACCCGGCGGTCCCAGCCCAGTTGCGCCAGACGGCCGGCCACCCAGGCGGCGGCGATAAAGCCCGCCAGGTAGCCGCCGGTGGGGCCCAACATGTAGGCGAGGCCGATTCCTTTCTCCGGCGTGCCGGCGAACACCGGCAAGCCGGCCGCCCCGGCCGCCAAATACGCCGCCACGGAAGCCACGCCGAGCGCCGGCCCATATGCCATGCCGAGGACCAGCACCACGAACGTCTGCATGGTCACCGGCACCGGCCAGAAAGGAATCTGCGCCCGGGCCGAGACCGTCAGCAACGCCGCTCCGGCCAACACCAGCAGCGCCGCGCGCACCGCCTGGCCCGGGGAGGCAACGGTTGCCGGCCACAGGGCGGCGGCAAGGGTGGGGCTGGGGTTTGCCGGGCGCTTCATTTTCGGCCTCCGGCGGGCGGGGCGGGATTCTTGCGCTTGGCCCGGCGGGCCAGGGCGTCGCCCAGGGCGGTGGCCTCAAACGAGGGACGGTTTATATACCTGCCGGCGCCGTTTTCGGCGCGCAGGTCGCCGTCGGCGAACACCACCTTGCCGCCGCTGACGGTGTGGCTGGCGCAACCGGTGACGGTGCGACCCTCAAAAATGTTGAAGTCCACGTTGTGGCGGTGGGTTTTGGCCGAGATGGTTTTGGTGGCGGCCGGGTCCCACACCACCAGGTCGGCGTCGCTGCCGGCGGCGATGGCGCCCTTGCGCGGGTAGATGTTGAAAATTTGCGCGGTGTTGGCCGAGGTGACGCGCACAAACTCGTTCATGGTCAGGCGGCCTTTGTTGACGCCCTCGTCCCACAGAATCTCCATGCGGTTTTCAATGCCGCCGGTGCCGTTGGGGATGCGGGTGAAGTCGTCGCGCCCCATGGCTTTTTGCTCGGCGCAGAAGCAACAGTGGTCGGTGGCGGTGGTTTGCAGGTTGCCGCTTTGCAGACCGTGCCACAACGCGTCCTGGTGGTGCTTCGGCCGGAACGGCGGCGACATGACATGGGCGGCGGCGAACTCCTTGTCGTCGCTCCAATACACCGAGTCGTCAACCACCAGATGCCCGGCCAGGGCCTCGCCGAACACCCGCTGGCCCTCGCCGCGCGCGCGGGTGATGGCCTGCAGCGACTCGCGCGCCGACACATGCACGATATACACCGGCACGCCCAGCACCTGGGCGATGCGGATGGCGCGGTTGGTGGCCTCGCCCTCCACCTCCGGCGGCCGCGACAGCGGGTGGCCCTCGGGGCCGGTGATGCCGCGCGCCAGCAATTCCTGCTGCAACCGGAACACCACATCGCCGTTCTCGGCATGCACCGTGGCGATGGCGCCCAACTCCCAGGCGCGGCTGAAACTGCGGAACAGAATCTCGTCATCCACCATGATGGCGTTTTTGTACGCCATGAAATGCTTGAAACTGTTGACCCCGCACTCGCGCACCAGCGTGCCCATGTCGCGGTGCACCGAGTCGTCCCACCAGGTGACGGCGACGTGGAAGCTGTAGTCGGCCGCGGCTTTCTCGGCCCACTCGCGCCACTGGCGGTACGCCTCCAGCAACGGCTGCTCCGGCGCCGGGATGACGAAGTCAATAATCATGGTGGTGCCGCCGGCCAGCCCGGCGGCGGTGCCGGTGTAAAAATCCTCGCTGGCCACGGTACCCATGAACGGCAGTTGCATGTGGGTGTGCGGGTCAATGCCGCCGGGCATGACAAACTGGCCGCCGGCGTCGATGACCTCGCCGCCGGCCGGGGCCTCGGCGGCCAAGCCCTCACCCACGGCGCGGACCAGGCCGCCGTCGCACAGGACATCGGCGCGGCGGGTTTGGTCGGCGGTGACGACGGTGCCGTTTTTAATCAGCAGCATGGCGGCGGCCCGGCCACTTAGGCCGCCGCGGCCGGGGCCGCGGCGGCGGTGTTTTTGTGGGCGCCGAACATGCTCATCACCCAGTACAAAACCGCGCCAAGCAGGGAGCCGGTGAACCAGCCGTAACTGTAAAACCAGCCCAACTGCTCCACAAACAGCGCGACAAAAGTCAGTGCCACCGGCACCAGAAAGGCGGTGAAGCCGGCGGTGTTCCACGCCGGGTAGACGCCGTCCTTGTACAGGCCGGGCAAATCCAACTCGCGGCGGCGGACGATGAAGTAGTCCACAATCATGATGCCGGCCACCGGGCCCAGCAGGCTGGAGTAGCCGATAAGCCAGTTGGAATACAGGCCTTCCACGCTGACATCGGAATCCAGCCAGCCCAGTTTTTTCAGCAATTCCCAGCCCACCAGCAGAATGCCCACCAGGCCGGTGAGCAGCACGCCGCGCGTCTGGTTAATCACGCGGGGCGCGACATTCTGGAAGTCGTTGGTGGGCGCCACCACGTTGGCGGCGGCGTTGGTGGACAGGGTGGCGAGAATAATAATCACCATGGAAATCGCCACCCACACCGGGCTGTCGATTTTGCCGATGAGGGTGATGGGGTCGGACACCGTCTCGCCCACCAGGGTCGGCGAGGCCGCGGTCAGGACCACGCCGAGGGCGGCGAACAGAAACATGGTCACCGGCAGGCCGATGATTTGGCCGCGCACCTGGGCGCGCTGCGACTCGGCGTAGCGAGAGAAGTCGGGGATGTTCAACGCCAGCGTCGCCCAGAATCCGACCATGGCGGTGAGGCCGCCGAAGAAATACCCCCACAGCGAGGCATCGGCCGGGCGGTTGGGCGCCTGCGCCAAGAGGTCGGTGACCGAGGCCTGCGGGTAGGCCCACACCAGCAGGCCCATGCCCACAATCAGCAGCAACGGGGCGGCGAAAGCCTCCAGATTTTTAATCGCCTCGGAGCCGCGAATCACCACCCACACATTGAGCACCCAGAAAATGGCGAAGCCGTACACCTCGCCGGCGCCGCCGAGCTGTTCCCAGGACGGGAAAATCGCCGAGAGGAAAAAGTGGATGGCCAGGCCGCCGAACAGAGTCTGGATGCCGAACCAGCCGCATGCCACCAGCGCGCGAATCAGCGCCGGTACGTTGGAGCCGAGTACGCCGAAAGAGGAGCGCAACAGCACCGGAAACGGTATGCCGTATTTGGTGCCGGGGTGGGCGTTTAGGCACAGCGGGATGAGGATAATCACATTGGCCAGGAAGATTGCCCACAGCGCCTCGCCAACCGACAGGCCAAAATAGGCGGTCAACACGCCGCCCAGGGTGTAGGTGGGGACGCAGATGGACATGCCCACCCACAGGGCGGCGAAGTTCCAGGTCTTCCACGTGCGCACCGAGGCGGTGGTCGGGGCAATGTCTTTGTTGTAGCGTGGGCTGTTGAGAACGTCATCGCCGGCGGCGATTTCGTGGTGCTCTCCGACGGTGCGGACTGTGCTGGTCATGGTGGCGCCTCCTGAGTTGGGGGTTGGGGTTGGGAAATGGTGGTTGGAATTCGGGAACCGGCGGTTCAGGACGCCGCGAGGCCGCGGTAGGTCTCGGGCCGGCGGTCGCGGAAGAACTGCCACAGGTCGCGCACCTCGCGGACCAGGTCAAGGTCAATGTCGTGCACCAGCAACTCGTCCTGGTCGTAACTGGCCTGGGCCTCAATTTTGCCGCGCGGGTTGACGATGTAACTGGAGCCGTAAAACTCGCCCATGCGCTCGGCCCACGGCTCCTCTTTGCCGACGCGGTTGATGGCGCCGATAAAAACGCCGTTGGCCGCGGCCGAGGCCGGCTGCTCCAGTTCCCACAAATACTTGCTGAGGCCGGCGACGGTGGCCGAGGGATTGACGATGTACTCGGCGCCGTTCAGGGCCAGGGCGCGCCAGCCTTCGGGGAAGTGGCGGTCGTAGCAGATATAGACGCCGAGTTTAAGGTAGGCGGTGTCAAACACCGGGTAGCCGAGGTTGCCGGGTTTGAAGAAAAACTTTTCGTAAAAGCCGGGGTCCACATGGGGAATGTGGGTTTTGCGATATTTGCCGAGGTATTTTCCGTCGGCGTCGATTACCGCCGCGGTGTTGTAGTAAACGCCGGGCATGTCCTCTTCGTAGATGGGCGACACAATCACCATGTTGTGCTTGGCCGCGCATTCCCGCATCAACTTCGTGGTTTCGCCGTCGGGAATGCGCTCGGCGGCGGCATACCACTTGCGCTCCTGCCCGGGGCAGAAATACGGCTGCGTCCACACCTCCTGAAAGCACAAAACCTGCACCCCGCGCGCGCCGGCCTCGGCCACCAGCGGCAAGTGCGCGTCCACCATCCGCCGCCGAATTTCCTCCGGCCGCATGGAGGCGTCGCCTTTGAGATTCATCTGAATCAGGCCGCATTTAACTTTGCGCATAATCAAGTCCCCAAAGCAGGGTCAGGCCACAATGGCATAGTCGGAGGCACGGGTCAAGCCCCGCTGTGCCATGCCCGCAACTTTTCACGGTTGGGGCGGCATGTCAACCGTTTTTTGCGGCATGGATTGCACGCTCCCTTTCCCAGGCCGGGCGGGCGGTGACGAAATGCGGGGTCGCGCCTTCCATACTGATGTGCCAAACGCTGGTGATGAGGACTTTTCCCTTGCGCGGCGAGAGGATGTGGCCGCAGAAACGGTGGTTGACGCCGCCGTTGAGCACCGGCCGCGCGCCCACAAAAACCGCCCCGGCCAATTGTGCGCGCAGGGCGCGCTCCATTTCCGCCGGCCGGCGCGGGGAGAATCCGATGGAAATAAAGAAGTTCGCTTTGGGGCCGCCTACCGAATGTGTTGTATCCAAAAGATATCCCGCCATCTTCCCTTGCGCGATTCTGACTTTCCAGAATCGTTTGTCCTGATTCACAATCACCCCCGGGGTTCACCAATTCTCCGGCGCTCCACCAGCGCAATCTCGTGTTCGCCAACGCCAATGACCGAATCTTCGTGCTTCCGGCCATCAAATTCCACGAGATACCCAAGCACCCGGCCATCATCGGGAGCAGTGCTGACCAGCACCACCGCGCCCTGCTCGCCTTTTTTGAATCCGTCTTTCTCATGCGCATCGGTGGTTAACCGAACAACATCCACCTCGCCAAACGGCACC
>RKSH01000133.1 GCA_007570945.1 Gammaproteobacteria bacterium
ATCCAAATACGCGAACGCCACCCGCGCGCCGAACTTAGGCCGCACGCGCTGCACCACGCCGCGCTGCGGCGCGCACTGCGGACACCACGGCGCCTTGAACCCCAGCAGCAGAAACTCGCGCTCGCGCACCAACGCCTCGGCTTGCTGAGTCGATTCCACCTCGGTGAGCGCGGTGAGCGTTTCAGAGTCAGTCATGTGGGATCCTCCTGTCGTTGGCAGTATACAGACAAATTATCCGCCCCATGTCAACAGCTGGTTTGCGCCCTCCCGACTCAGCCCCCGCCGCCCCGCGCTATAATGCCGCCGCCGCGGGCACACCGAAATGAATTTCCAGGACCTCATCTTCCAACTGGAGCGCTACTGGGCTGGCCACGGTTGTCTGGTGCTGCAGCCGTACGACATGGAGGTGGGCGCCGGCACTTTTCATGCGGCGACTTTTCTGGCCGCCATCGGCCCGGAGCCGTTGCGCGCCGCATATGTGCAGGCGTCGCGGCGGCCGGCGGACGGGCGTTACGGTGAAAACCCCAACCGGCTGCAGCGTTATTTTCAGTTTCAGGTTTTGATTAAACCGTCGCCGGACGACTTTCAGGATTTGTACCTCGGCTCCCTGGCCGCCCTCGGCGTGGACTTTGCCCGCGACGATGTCAGGTTTGTGGAGGACGACTGGGAATCCCCCACCCTCGGCGCCTGGGGGCTGGGCTGGGAGGTGTGGCTGAACGGCATGGAGGTCAGCCAGTTCACCTACTTCCAGCAGGCCGGCGGCATGGATTGCAGGCCGGTGTCGGGCGAGATCACCTACGGCCTGGAGCGCATCGCCATGGTGCTGCAGGGGGTGGACAGCGTTTTTGATTTGCGCTGGTCGGCGCGCTGCACCTACGGCCAACTGTTCCGCCAGAACGAGGTGGAAATGTCGAAATACAACTTTGAACTGGCCGATGTCAAAAAACTATTCGCCGACTTCGCGCATCTGGAACGGCAGTGCGCGGCCCTCACCGAAGCCGGCCTGGCGCTGCCGGCATATGAGACGGTGCTCAAAGCCTCGCACACTTTCAACCTGCTGGACGCGCGCCGCGCCATCGGCGTCACCGAGCGCGCCAGATACATCGGCCGCGTGCGCGCCTTGGCCCGCGCCGCCGCCGAGTGCTACCGCCGCTCCCGCGAGCGCGCCGGGTTTCCCGGTTTCGGCTGCGCATGACGGGCGGCCACCCCACTCTGTTGCTGGAGCTCGGCACCGAGGAACTGCCGCCGCGCGCGCTGCCGCAGTTGGGCCGCGATTTGGCGGCAAACTTATGCGAGGCTTTGCGCGAGGCGCGCCTGCTGGATGCTGACGACGCCGCGCCGCAATGGTTTGCCGCGCCGCGCCGGCTTGCCGCGTTGGTGCCGGGGGTGAGGGCGCGGCAGGAATCCCGCGCCACCGAGCGGCGCGGGCCGTTGCTGAGCGCGGCTTTTGACCAAGACGGCAAGCCCACCGCCGCCGCCGCCGGCTTTGCGCGCTCTTGCGGCGTTGCGGTGGACGCGCTGGCCGCCGCCGGTGAGGGCGAGGCCGCGCGGCTGGTGCACCGCGCCACCCGGCCCGGCGAGGATATTGCCGCGCTGGCGCCGCAGTGCGTCGCCAAGGCGTTGCGCGCGCTGCCGGTGCCGAAACGCATGCGCTGGGGCGAGGGCGAGGCCGAGTTCGTGCGCCCGGTGCACTGGGCGGTGCTGTTGCACGGCGCGGCGGTCATCCCGGCGCGGATTCTTTCGGTGCAAAGCGGCGGCACAACCCGCGGCCACCGCGTCCACGCCAACCGCGCCATCACCATCAAACACGCCGACGACTACGCCGAGGTTTTGCTCACGGAAGGCAAAGTCATCGCCGATTTTGCCGCGCGCAAAAATCGCATCGCCGAACAGGTGAGGGCGATTGCAAAAAAGGAAAACGCCGCCGCGCAACTGGACGAGGATTTGCTGGATGAGGTCACCGGCCTGGTGGAGTGGCCGCAGGCGGCGGCCGGCGCCATTGACGCCGAATTCATGTCGGTGCCGGAGGAGGCGCTGGTGTGCTCCATGCGCGACCACCAGAAATATTTTCCGTTGCGCGCCGCCGATGGAAAACTGCTGCCGCGTTTTGTGCTGGTGAGCAACATTGAAAGCGCCGCCCCGGCCGGCATGGAAAACGTGCGGCGCGGCAACGAGCGGGTGTTGCGCGCGCGGCTGGCGGATGCGCGTTTTTTCTGGGACAGCGACCGCAAAACCAAACTCGCCGACCGCGCGGCGCAGTTGTCCGGCATCGTGTTCCACCAGAAACTCGGCACCATCGCCGACAAAAGCAGGCGTATTTCCAACCTGGCCCGCGCCCTGGCGCCGGCTTTTGGCGCCGACAAGAAGACCGTGGCGCGCGCCGCCCAATTGGCCAAGGCCGACCTGGTCACCGCCATGGTGGGCGAGTTCCCCTCACTGCAGGGCGTCATGGGGCGGCGTTATGCATTGGCCGACAGTGAGCCGCAGGCGGCGGCCGAGGCCATCGCCGAGCACTACTTGCCGCGTTTTGCCGGTGACCACCTGCCGCAATCGGCGGCCGGGGAAACCCTGGCGGTGGCCGACCGGTTGGACACCTTGTGCGGAATTTTTTTCGCCGGCGATACGCCCAGTGGCGACAAGGATCCGTACTCGTTGCGCCGCGCCGCCCTCGGCGTGTTGCGCATTTTGATTGAAAACGGGCGCGGCCTTGACCTGTTGCCGTGGCTGGAGCGCGCCGCCGCGCAACACAACAAAACCGCGGCAAAAAAAACCGCGCGGCAGGTGCTGGATTTTATTCTGGAGCGGTTGCGCGCATATGGCGCCGCGCACGGTTTTGCCGCCGCCGAGTTTCTTGCCGTGCGCGCGGTGGCGGCGCCAAACCCGCTGGACTTTTACCGCCGCCTGCAGGCGGTGGCGCGGTTTCGCAAACTGCCGGCCGCGCAAAACCTCGCCGCCGCCAACAAGCGCATCGCCAACATTCTGCAGCAGGCAAAAGTTAAAACCGGCGGCGCCGTGGACAAAAAACTGCTGCGCGAAGACGCCGAGAAAAATCTTTTTGCCGCGCTCGGCAAAATAAACCAAGCGACCAAAAAAGATTTCACCGCCGCGCGCTACGCCGAGGCCCTGGCCCGCGCCGCCGAATTGCAGGCGCCGGTGGATGCGTTTTTTGACCGGGTGATGGTGATGGCCGACGATGCCGCGCTGCGCAAAAACCGCCTCGCGCTGCTGGCGGAAGTGCGCGCGCTGTGCAACGGCGTCGCCGACATCTCGCGCCTCGCCGCCGGCTGACGGTGAGGGTGAGGGCGTGGCGAAATTAATTATTCTGGACCGCGACGGCGTGATTAACCGCGAGTGCGGCCACATATGCGCGCCCGAGGACTGGCAACCGCTGCCCGGCAGTCTGGAGGCCATCGCCCGCCTGTGCCGCCATGACTACAAAATCGCCGTGCTCACCAACCAGTCCGCGGTGGGCCGCGGCCTGCTCACCGTGGACGCGCTCAACAAAATCCACCTGCGCATGCACCATCTGGCGCGGCGCAAGGGCGGCGACATTGAGGCGGTGCTGTTCTGTCCGCACCATCCGCACCACGGCTGCGGCTGCCGCAAGCCGCGCCCCGGCATGTTCCACGAACTGGCCGCGCGCCTGCAGACCAGCCTGGCCGGGGTGCCGGCGGTGGGCGACTCGCTGCGTGATTTGCAGGCCGCATCCGCCGCCGGCGCATCGCCGGTTTTGGTGCTGAGCGGCAACGCCGCCGTTTCCGACATCAAAGCCGACAAAACCCTGGGCGCGGTTGCGGCGCATGCGGATTTGGCCGCCTTTGCCGACCATTTGCTCGGCGGTTCCGGGTAGGCCATGGCCATTGTGCGCGCGCTGCTGTTCACCGCCGGGCAGGCGGTGAGTGCGGTGGTGTGGTGCCCGGTGAGTATGCTGGCGCGCCTGTTGCCGCCACCGGCCGCCTACCGGGTCATCTCGTGCTGGGCGAAGTTTGTCGCCCGCTGGCTGCGCCTGTGTTGCGGCCTGCGCTACCGGGTGCACGGTTTGCACCACCTGGCCGGCGCGCCGGCGGTGCTGATGGCCAAGCACCAGTCGGCGTGGGAGACCATCGTGTTTCAGGATTTCCTGCCGCCACACACCTGGGTGCTGAAGCGCGAGTTGCTGTTCATTCCGTTCTTCGGCTGGGGTCTGGCGGCGGCGCGGCCGGTGGCCATCAATCGCGCCCGTGCGGCCGGCGCGCTGGCGCAACTGCTGGAGCAGGGCAGCGCGCGACTGCACAGCGGCCTGCACCTGGTGGTGTTTCCGGAAGGCACCCGCATGCCGCCCGGCCGCAGCGGCAAACACAACCCCGGCGGCGCCTGGCTGGCCGCCAAAAGCGGCGCCGACATCATCCCCATCGCCCACAATGCCGGCCGCTTCTGGCCGCGCCGCAGTTTCACCAAATCCCCCGGCACCATCACCGTCCACATCGGCCCGCGCATCAAAACCGCCGGCCGCAAATCGCGCGCCCTGTCGGAGGAGGTGCGGGCGTGGATGGAGCGGGAGATGCGGGAGTTGGAAACCGGCTGAACGCCGCCGCCCTCAAGGCGGCCAAGTTGGAGGAGGAGGGGTGCGGGCAATCGGCCGTGGTGGCGGTATGTGGCGGCGCTGGATGGGGTGACGCGCCTGACCCACCGCCAGTTGCACGGGAAGATTCTGCGGCACGACGACCCGGCGTGGGAGGCGATTTACCCGCCGAATGGGTTTAACTGCCGGTGCCGGGTGATTGCCATGACCGAGGGGCGGGCGCGGGCGGAGATGGCGGGGGCGCCGGAGGCCGGGCTGACGGGTGATGCGCCGGAGACGCGGGATGTGGACTTGGTGTCGCGGCAGACGGGGGAGGTGTTCCGGCGGCCGGTGACGCGGGTGCGGCTGACCGATGGGGCGGGGCATGTGCGCCACTTTCAGCCGGATGCGGGGTGGGGGTATAACCCGGGGCGGCATGTGTTGCCGCCGGCGAATTCAAGCAGCCCGCCGCCGGCGCGGTTGATCGCCGGGCAAAATAACTGGGCTGACTTCAAGTTCGCCGAAAACGTTATCGCGCCGGCGCGCCGGGCGGATGCGCCAAAAATTCTACCCGGCTACGCCACCGACGACCAATTAATCGCGGCGTCGCACAAAATTGTCGGCATTAATGTCGGCGGCACGCGCCGCATCACCGCGCCGCCCGGCGTGGATGACGTTGTCATCAACAGCAATGGACTGTCGCACATCGCCCGCCGAGAGGACAAATTCCGCGCGCGGTATGTCGCCAGACTTATCCCGACGATAGAAAGCCCTGACGAGGTGTGGCTCGCGGCCTACAAGGTTGGCGCCAAGAACGAAAATCGCGTGCACTTCATCAAATCATGGAGTGACGACAAAGCCACTTTCAGCGTAACCACCGAGGATCACAGGGGCAACGTGTTCATCACTTTCTTCCCGGTTGGCAAACTGAAAGAACTCCAAAAAAGGCGTGTCGGCCAGCCGCTGTATGTCGCGCCAAAGGAAAACGAGGATGTTTTAAGTGCCGCCATCAAGTTTATCGACGAATTGGGCGGCGCTCGCTACGCCTGGGGCAGTTATGATCCGGCGCTGCATCATTTTTTGGATGAGTCCATAAGGTTGTTTGGGCAAATAGATTTCAAGTGGGCGTCCAACGCCGCCAACGCGGTGCGCCTGATGCTCGACAAGGGCATGGAAATTTCCCGAACGAGAAAAACTTACATCAGGTACGGTGATACGCCTGATAGCGGCACTTCGCACAACTACCGTGACGACATCGCGGAAGCGGGGGTATCTGTTTATCGCCCGGCCGGCTCAGGCGAAAAAGTCGATGAAATTTCGAAATTATTCATTTCGGCGGGCCGGGATGCGAAAAAGATTGAGGGGTACGAAATCCTGGACGCGGCCGGGTCAGACAACGAGGCGCTAATCGTCGAAGCGGTTCGGCCCAGAAAGGCGGGGGCAAAAAAATGAAAGGCGAGGGGCCGGAGCGTGCGAGTACGGACACGCCTATCGGGAAACGCCCGCCTGCTCGCGCGGTCATCAGGTCCCGCCCCTATCGCGCCAGCGTCACCGGCCCCTCGCTGACCGGGAATATAGCGCCCCTCGCGGCGGTTGTCAACCGCCGCGAGGTGAATTCGCCGGTCGTGCGCGGCGCGCGCATGGACTCCGCCATTTCCAAAATTGCCCAGGCTTTGGGCGCGGCGGAGGGATGGGCCAAAGCGTTGGGCCGCACATGGATGCGGCCGGAGTTTGTGGAGGGCTTGACCAAAGAGCAGCGGCAGTTGCTGGATGACGCCACCGACAACTTGACGGCCGCCTCCCGCAAACTCGAGGCGTTGTGGCGGGAGTTGGAAAATGAGCGGCGTTGAAATCAGGGAGAGGGGCGGGGCGCGACATTGGCAAACACAGCACAATCGCCGGCGTTGTCAAGGATGGGGACGGCGATGATTGAAGCCTCCCTGCCGCGGCGGCCGGTGGCGCCGGATTTGTTTTGCGGCGCCGGCGGGGCGTCGCTGGAGCCGCCGCGGACGGCGGGGATTGAAGCCTCCACGCCGTGGCGGCCGCTGGCGCTGGATTTGTTTTGCGGCGCGGGCGGGGCGTCGCTGGGGCTGCTGGCGGCGGGGGAGGAAAGTTGTAAACGATTAAAACGGTATTTTTCCTGATAGTTTCCGGGCAATTAAAGAGGGGTTTTTCATCAATAACTGGTCAGAAAATTCCCAACTTAAACGGAATTCGGATAATTAGCGGATTGCTGCAAAGCGGCGTGGATGCTGGACTTTCGCCGACAATGCCTTTTCTAATTTCTGCAGCGAGGTTATCGGGTATAATCCGGCGCATGTTGGTTTGGCGGGGAAAATTCTGGTGAAGTCGCAAGCCGAATCTAACCGCGCGTTGCTGGGTAAAATCGCCGGCGCCCGCAATGAGGATGAGGTGAGAATCCCTCTTGCGGAGTGGT
>RKSH01000154.1 GCA_007570945.1 Gammaproteobacteria bacterium
TCTGCACGGTTTTTTTAATCAAACCGTGTTTTTTTTACCACGCTTTTACTGTTTTTCCCCGGCAACGCGCGTTAACCGCATTTGGAATCGCCGCAACTAAGGCAGGTTAAGCAGCCTTCGCTGAACACCACCGCGTGCACAAAACACTTCTCGCACATTTGCGCCTGCGGCGGATAACCGGTTTGCGCGTTTGATGCGGCGGCGCTGCGGCGCGCGTGTTCTTTTTTCTTGTCCGCGATTAATTGTTTTTGCTCCTCGCTGAGTTCGGGGTCGCGGATGATGCCGATGGAGCGCAGGTGCACTTCCATGACGTCGCCGATCTCGGCGACCAGGGAATTTTTAAAGCGGCCCTTGTCCCAGTGCCCGCCGGTGGGGTCGAACACGCTGCGCAATTCCTCCACCAGAAATGCGGCGTCGCCGCCCTTGCGGAAAACCGCCGAGATAATCCGCGTCAGCGCCACAATCCATTGAAAATGCCGCATGTTTTTGGAGTTGATGAAGATCTCAAAAGGCCGCCTCTTCTCGTAGGGCGTGCCGGGGTTGAGCACGATGTCGTTGATGGTGACATACAGCGCATGCTCCGACTGCGGGGTTTTAATTTTGTAGGTGCTGCCGTGCAAAACCTCGGGGCGCTTCAGCCGCTCGTGCATGTGCACCACGTTGGCCGCCGGTTTGGATTCGGAAGCGGAACCCGGCTCAGCGGATGGGGATGCGGCGGATGGCGCGGTGTTGACTTCGTAGTCGACAATGGTGTGGTGGATTTTGGTTACCATGGGAGTCCTCGTTAAGTCGCTGTGGCGAGTCGCGCGGGTGGACGTTCAGAACTTGCCGTAGTAGCCCTCCTTGAGGGCGTCGTACAGATTGGCGGCGGTGTGCACCTCGCCGTCGTATTCCACCTCCTCGTCGCCGCGCAACCTTACCGTCTCGCCGTTGTCCAGGGTGAAACTGTAGAACGTCTTCTTCAGGTCCTGGTCCTTGACCAGCACGCCCTGGAAAGCCTGCGGGTTGTAGCGGAAAGTGGTGCAGCCTTTGAGGCCTTGCTGGTGGGCGTGGAGGTACACGTCCTTGAACTCGGCGTAGTCAAAATCGGTGGGCACGTTGATGGTTTTGGAAATGGAGGAATCCACCCAGGCCTGGGCCGCGGCCTGGATGTCCACGTGCCGACGCGGGGCGATGTCGGCGGCGGTGGCGAAATAATCGGGCAGCGAGTCGGTGTCGGCCTCACCGTCCACCAGCGTGCGGTAGGCGAGAAATTCGCAGGAAAACACCTCCACCTTTTCCTTGCTCTTGCGGCCTTCGCGGATGACATTGCGGTGGTAGCGGTGGGCGAAGGACGGTTCGATGCCGTTGCTGGCGTTGTTGGCGAGGGACAGGCTGATGGTGCCGGTGGGGGCGATGGAGGTGTGGTGGGTGAAGCGGCAGCCGTGGCGGGCGATTTTTTCGGTGAGTTGGCGCGGGAATTTTTGCATGTAGCGGCTGTAGCGCGCCAGCAGTTCGGCGCCGCGCAGTTTGTCGCCGACTTTGACGCCGTCGGCGGCCATCTCCGGGCGCAGGCTGAGCATCTCGGCGGTGACGGTGAACTCCTCGGCCAGCACCGGCGCCGGGCCTTTTTCGCGCGCCAGGCGCACGCCGGTTTCCCAGCCCACCTCGGCCATCTCGCGCGCCGCGCGCTCGGTGAAAACGAGGGAATCGTCGCCGCCGTATTTCATCCGCAGCATGGCGAGGGTGGAGCCGAGCCCCAAAAAGCCCATGCCATGGCGGCGCTTGCGGCGGATTTCGTCCACCTGCCGGGGCAGCGGCAGGCCGTTGATTTCCACCACGTTGTCCAACATGCGGGTGAAGCAGGCGACCACCTTGCGATACTTGTCCCAGTCAAAGCGCGCGTTTTCGGTGAGCGGATTCTTGACAAAGCAGGTGAGGTTCACCGAGCCCAGCAGGCAACTGCCGTACGGCGGCAGCGGCTGTTCACCGCAGGGATTGGTGGCGCGAATTTTCTCGCAGAACCAGTTGTTGTTCATTTCGTTGATGCGGTCCACCAAAATGAAGCCCGGCTCGGCGTAGTCGTAGGTGGAGTTCATGATGAGGTTCCACAAACGCTCGGCCGGGATGGTGCGGTACACCCGGCAGGCCACCCGGCCGTGCTCGTCGGTGGTGTAGGCGTCGCCGGCGCCGTTGCCGTGGTGGTGGCGCGGCCAGCGGCGCCAGACAATCTCGCACTTGCCGTCCTCAATTTCGTGGGCGGCGGCGGGGAAGACCAATTTCCACGGCGCCTTGTCGCGCACGGCAAAGAGGAATTCGTCGGTGACCAGGCACGACATGTTGAACTGCCGCAGGCGGCCGTTCTCGCGCTTGGCGCGGATGAAGTCCTCCACGTCCGGATGGCTGATGTCAAAGGTCGCCATCTGCGCGCCGCGCCGGCCGCCGGCCGAGGATACGGTGAAGCACATGGCGTTGAAGATGTCCATGAACGACAGCGGCCCCGAGGTGTGGGCGCCGGCGCCGCTGACAAAGGCGCCGCGCGGGCGCAGGGTGGAGAACTCGTAGCCGATGCCGCAGCCGGCTTTCAGCGTCATGCCGGCCTCGTGCACCGAGGTGAGGATGCCGTCCATGGAGTCGTGCACGGTGCCGGAGACGGTGCAGTTGATGGTGCTGGTGGCCGGCTTGTGGGCCAGGGCGCCGGCGTTGGACATGATGCGGCCGGCCGGGATGGCGCCGTTTTGCAGCGCCCACAAAAACTGCCCGGCCCAGTGCTCGCGGTCGTTCTCCTCCACCGCCGCCAGGGCGCGCGCCACCCTTTGGTATGTGTCGTCCAACGTTGCATCCACCGGCCGGCCGGACTTGGTCTTCAGGCGGTATTTGCGGTCCCAGATGTCCATGGAGGCGTCCTGCATGGGAATGCCGAGGGCGCCGGCGGGGGCGGGCGGTTTGATGGGAATCGCTTTGGCGACCGGGGCGGCCGCTGTTGCACCGTTGGCTTTTTTGGCGGGGGGCGGCGCCTCCGCCGGGGGTTCCAAAGTTTCCAGGGGCGCGGCGGCGCGGGCTTTGGACGGGGTCATGAGCGGGGGCTCCTCATGTGGTGGTCTTTTTTGATTTATCAGCGGGCAGCCACAATATGTTGTGGCTGCGGAATTCATTAAGCCCCACATGTGGGAGGCGAGTCAACTTTAAATTTTTTTTCACCCGCTTAAACCCCGGCCATCCGCTTTCGCTTCCGCCCTCACCCTCACCGCCGCCGCCCACTGGCAAAAAAACCGCGCGCGCATTATTCTTAGGGCATCATGACCGTCGCCCTGGCAATCTCCGGCCTGCAAAAAACCTACGCCAACGGGTTCCGCGCGCTGAAGGGGATTGATCTTGAGGTGCGGCAGGGCGATTTCTTCGCCCTGCTCGGGCCCAACGGCGCCGGCAAGAGCACCGTCATCCGCATCCTGTGCTCCCTCACCGCCAAGACCGCCGGCAGCGTCCGCATTTTCGGCGCCGACATTGACCGCAATTTCCCGCTGGCCAAATCTTTCATCGGCGTCGCCCCGCAGGAGTTCAACGCCAGTTTGTTTGAGACGCCCATGCAGGTGGTGCTCAACCAGGCCGGCTATTACGGCATCCGCCGCCCGGTCGCCGCCGCCCGCGCCGAGGAGGATTTCGCCCGCCTCGGCCTGTGGGACAAGCGCAACGAGCAGTGCCGCACGTTGTCCGGCGGAATGAAGCGCCGTTTGATGATTGCCCGCGCCCTGGTGCACCGGCCGCGGATTTTAATTTTGGATGAGCCCACCGCCGGCCTGGATGTGGAACTGCGCCGCCTGATGTGGCGCTTCATGACCGACATCAACCGCCGCGGCACCACCCTCATCCTCACCACCCACTATCTGGAGGAGGCCGAAAGCCTGTGCCGCAGCATCGCCATCATCCACCGCGGCGAACTGGTGGTGAACACCGCCACCCGCGAACTCCTCGGCCGCGTGGACCTGGAGACGCTGGTGCTGGAACTGGCCGCGCCACTGGACCAGTTGCCGCCGAGCCGGTTCCGGTTGCGGCGCGTGGACGCCACCACGCTGGAGGTGGACGTGCGCCGGGAAACGCTGCTGAATGCGGTGTTTGCCGAACTGGAGCAAAGCGCCATCCGCGTCATCGGCATGCGCAACAAAACCAGCCGGCTGGAAAGTCTGTTCATGGGCCTGGTGCAGGGAAATGAGGACTCAACCCGCGCGGCGGCCGCCGCGCTCAGCGCCGCCGCCGGGGATTAGCCATGCGCGTGCAACTCATCGCCCTCGCCACCATCGTGCGCAAGGAGGTCACGCGTTTTTTTCGCATCTGGACGCAGGCGTTGGTGCCGGCGGTGATTACCACCACGTTGTACTTCGTCATCTTCGGCAACCTCATCGGCCGCCGCATCGGCGAGATGGAAGGCTTTGCGTACATTGACTTCATCGTCCCCGGGCTGATTTTAATGTCGGTGATTACCGCCAGTTACACCAACGTGTCCTCGTCATTTTTCAGCGCCAAGTTTCAGGATTTCATTGAGGAGATTCTGGTCTCGCCGACCACCAACATGGTCATCATCGTCGGCTACGTCACCGGCGGCGTGGCGCGCGGCCTGTGCGTCGGCGTGCTGGTCACCCTGGTGTCGCTGTTGTTCACCGAGTTGCGGGTGCACAATTTCATGGTGCTGGCCAGCACCGTGTTTCTCACCGCCGTTCTGTTCTCGCTGGCCGGCATGATTAACGGCATCTACGCGCGCACCTTTGACGACATCGCCCTGGCGCCCACGTTTATTCTGACGCCCCTCACCTACCTCGGCGGCGTGTTTTATTCCATTCGCCTGCTGCCGGATTTTTGGCAGGGCGTGTCCCTGGCCAACCCGATTTTGTACATGATTAACGCGTTCCGCCACGGTTTCCTCGGCGTTTCCGACATCAGTTTGTGGAGTTCCTACGCGCTTATTTTTGGCGCCATTGTTTTTCTCGCCTGGTTCTGCCTGCATTTGCTAAACCGCGGCCACGGCATCCGCACTTGATGAAGCGCGCCGCGAATTTTTTTCTTCGGTGCGGCGTTTTTCTCATCGGCGCCGCCGCGCTGGCGGCGCTCACCCTGGTCATCGCCGCCGGCGCGCTGCTTAAACTCGCCGATTGGCGCGAGGTCGCCGCCACTGTTGTGCGCGTGGAAAGCGGCTACCAGCTCAGCCTCCGGGAACGCCCGGCCGTCACCTTTTTCCCCGCCCTCACCCTCACCTCCGCCGCCGCCGCCCTGCAGTATCCCGGCGCCGCTGACGCCGCCACCGCGGTCGCGTTTGACCGCTTCGCCTTCACCCTGCCGTGGGCCGATTTGTGGCGCAACCGCGGCACCGCGGCGGTGGTCACGATCGACGGTTTGCAACTCAACCTGGCCTGGCCGGCCCTCATCCGGGGGGAAGGTGACGTGGCCCGCACCGACTTCTCCATCGCCGCCCCCGGTTTTGGCGGCCGGCTGCCCACGGTCGCGCCTTTCATCCGCCGCATCACCGTCAGCGGCGGTGAATTGCGACTCGCCACCACCGCCGCCGGCATGGTCACAATCAGCGACGCCAACTTCACCGTCACCGCCGCCGGCGACACCGTCACCGTAGACTCCCTCACCGCCGCCATCCAAGCCGCCGGCATCAGAGGCACCGTCGCCGCCTCCGCCGCCGCCGATTTCACCTCCGACGCCGCCGCCGACATCATCAACACCGCCCGCGGCACCGCCACCCTCACCGCCGCCGGCGGCATTGCGCTGCCCGGACTCAGCGGCGCCCTGGGCGGCATCGGCGGCCGGCCCGCCGCCGGCGACTACCGCTTAAGCGCCACCGTGGAGCTGCGCGGCGGCCGCGCCATCAACCGCGACCTGCGCATGAGCGGCGACTGGTTCACCGCCGCCGGCGACGGTTCGGTGGCGCTGTCCGGCGGCGCCATCGACTACCTGCTGCGGGTGCGCCTCCCCGGCGGCCTCAGTGTTCCGCTGTGCATCGGCGGCACCCTCGGCGCGCCAACCTACGCCGTGGACGCGGTCGACCTACTGCGGCAACTGGTGGAATGACGCCGCTGCGCCGCAACTCGTGGAGCGCGGCGCTGCTCGCCCTTTGCGCGATGCAGATGCTGCCCCTCGGCGACGGCATCGCAAAGCATCTCAGCGCCGGCTACCCGGTGCTGCAACTGGTGTGGGCGCGGTTCTTTTTTCATTTTGTTTTTTCCGCGCCGCCGGCGCTGGTGAGGTTTTCGCCGGCCGCGTTTCGCGTGCCGCACCCGGTGGTGCAACTGCGGCGCGGCGCGTTTTTGGCGGCGGCGACGCTGATGTTTTTCTCGTCCCTCCGCCACCTGCCATTGGCCGATGCCATCGCGCTGCTGTTCACTTCGCCGATACTGTTGGTGCTGCTGTCGCGCCTCACCCTCGGCGAGCGCGTCGGCGGCGGCCGCTGGCTGGCGGTGACGGTTGGATTTGTCGCGGTGCTGCTGATTGTCCGCCCCGGCTTCGCCTCGTTCCACTGGTCCAGTTTGCTGGCGCTGGGCGCGGCCTTTGCGTTCACGTTGTACCTGCGCGAAACCCGCCGGCTAAGCGGCACCGCGCCGCCGCTGGTCACCCTGGTGTACCAGTCGCTGGTGCCGGTGGCGGTGCTGTCGCTGTTGGCGCCGCTGGTTTGGGTGTGGCCGTCGCCCGGCGACTGGCTGCTGATGGCCGGCATCGGCGCCGCCGCCGCCGGCGGGCACTTTCTGCTGATTAAATCCTTTGAGTACGCCGACGCCTCTTTCATCGCGCCGTTCAGCTACACCGAAATCATCATGGCCACGGCCATCGGCTATCTTCTGTTCGGCGACCTGCCCGACCTGTGGACGTGGACCGGCATCGCGCTGATTGTCGCCACCGCCGTCTATCTCACCCTGCCCGCCCGCCGGCGGTGAAAAGCATCCGAAATCCGTTAAATTTTTTT
>RKSH01000159.1 GCA_007570945.1 Gammaproteobacteria bacterium
TTGCGCGCGGTTAAGTCGGCCGGGTCGGGGAAGTCGGAGGGGGCGTTAATCTCACCGCCGACGCCGTATAGAAACTCCATGAAATGGCTGAACACCGGGCTGCCCTGGTCGCGCCGGCGGTAGGCGTCGAGGCGCGCGCGGCCGCTCACGGTTTTGGCGAAGAAAGAGTTGGGGTCGTGGAACACCGGCGTGGCGGCGCTGTCTGAGGAATGGGCGAGGGTGACCACGATGTAGCCGTGGCTGGCGAGGTATTCCGCCGCGCGGTTGAAGTCGCCGAGGCCGCCGCCGAGGCCGTGAATCATCACCACCAAGGGGAATTTGCCCGCGGCCCGCGGCGCGCCGACAAAACTCTGGAAAGTGTGGCGGCGCTGCCAAAAGCGCAGAGTCTGGTCAGCCAGCGCTTCGTCGCCCATGAAAAAGTCCAGCGTGGTTTGCCGCCGGCCACTGGTTGCCGCCCACAACGCCGAGGGGTGAAGGTTGGGGCGGCGTTTAACCCGCACGCCGCTGGACGGCGACGGGTAGTAAATTTGCGTGGCCACCGTGGCCGGCTCGCCACTGGCATCGATGGCGGCCAACAGCGCGCGGTAGTCGTCGCCCTTGTAGCGTGCGCCCCACGGGTCGAACGGCCGGGCGAAGTCCTTGACGAAGTTGGGCTGGACGCCGACCGCGAACGGGCCGGGGGCGTACGCCGAGGATATGCGGCGGCCCGGCTCAGCCGGCGGGGCGGCACAGCCGGCCAGGGTTGCGATGGCGGCCATTAGAATCAGGGGCTTGGGGTTCATGAGGTTTTTGGGGTTGTTATTGGGGGTGGGGATTATAGCGCGGGGGGATGTAATACGTGATGTGCAGTTGTCCGCGCCTTGCCCGCCATTCCCGCTGTTGCGTTCTTTGCCTTCGTTCCTGTATAGGTTTGGCAATCCGCCGACAGTTTCGGTTCATTTCAACCCCTTGAGGAAACCGCCATGAAAAATTCTGACCTCTCATTCGACGACTTTGATGAACGTCATTCACCGCCGCCGGAAACGGTCGACTTCGACGGCGTCTCACGCCGCCGCTTCCTCGGCGGCGTTGGCGCGCTCGGCGCCGGCGCGTGGCTCGGTTCACTCGGTGTGCCGCTCAGCGCATCGGCGCATCCGGACGGGCATTTGTCATTCCTGCCGGTGGCCGCCGGCGACGCCGACACCATCACCCTGCCGGCCGGCTACCACTGGCATGTGCTGGCGTCATGGGGCGACCCGTTGTGGTCGGACGCGCCCGCCTTTGATGACGCGACGCGCGGCACCGCCGCCACCCAGGCGCGCGCCCTCGGCGACAACAACGACGGCATGGATGTGTTCGTGCACGACGGCCGGCTGCTGTTGGCGGTCAACAACGAATACACCAACCGCGGCATCATCTTCGGCAACCGCCCCGACGGCAAGCCGCAAACCGACGACGATGTGCGCAAGGGCAAGCTCGCGCACGGCGTGTCGGTGTTTGAGATCCAGCAGCGGCGCGGACGCTGGCGGGTGGTGAAGGACTCGCCGTTCAACCGCCGCATCACGCCGGACACGCCCATGGACATCACCGGCCCGGCGCGCGGTCACGCGCTGCTCAAAACCGCCGCCGACCCGGCCGCAACGCGGGCACTGGGCACCTGGAACAACTGCGGCAACGGGCGCACGCCGTGGGGCACCTACCTCGCCTGCGAGGAAAATTTTAACGGCTATTTTTCCAGCAGCGACCCGGCCTTTGAGCGCACCGCCGAGATGAAACGCTACGGCGTCAATATTGAGGACTGGGGCTACGGCTGGCGGCAAGTGGATGAGCGCTTTGACATCAGCCGCCATCCCAACGAGCCGAACCGCGCCGGTTATGTGGTGGAAATCGACCCGGCCGACCCGCGCTCGACGCCGAAAAAACGCACCGCGCTGGGCCGCTTCAAGCATGAAAACGCCGAGGTTGTGATTGCCGGCAACCGCCGCGTCGTGGTTTATCTCGGCGACGATGAGCGCGGCGAGTTTTTGTACCGCTTTGTCTCAAGCGGCCGTTACCGGCGCGGCGGCGACAACGCCGATTTGCTGGCCGACGGCAAACTCTATGCCGCCAGGTTCGACGACACCGGCGGCGGCGAGTGGATTCAAATGACGCCGCGCAACACCGGCATGAGCCGCGCCGAGATTTGCGTTCACACGCGGCTGGCGGCGTCCAAAGTCGGCGCAACCACCATGGACCGGCCGGAATGGGTGGCGGCCAATCCGCACGCGCCGGAAGTGTACTGCGCGCTGACCAACAACAAAAACCGCGGGCTGAAACCGAACAAGGGCGGCGACCCGATGCCGGTCAACGGCCCCAACCCGCGCGCCGAAAACCGCTACGGGCAAATCGTGCGCCTGCGGCCGCACCGCGGCGACCACGCCCGGCGGCGGTTCGCGTGGGACATGTTCGCGCTGGCCGGCAACCCGGCGGTGCACGCCGGCAGCCCGTACGGCGGCTCGGCCAACATCAACGCCGCCAACATGTTCAACTCGCCCGACGGCATGCGCTTTGACTCGCAGGGGCGGCTGTGGATTCAAACCGACGGCAATTATTCCAACGAGGGCGACTTCGCCGGCATGGGCAACAACCAGATGCTGCTTGCCGACCCGCACAGCGGCGAGATTCGGCGCTTCATGGTGGGCCCGCGCGAGTGCGAGGTGACCGGCGTCACCTGGAGCGCCGACCGCAAAACCATGTTCGTCGGCATTCAGCACCCCGGCGAGGGCGGCGGCTCGTCGCGCTTTCCCAACGGCGGCGTGCCGCGCTCGTCCATCATCGCCATTTCGCGCGATGACGGGGGCGTGATGGGATAAGCCGCCGGCGAGGACCGCGGCCGGGGCTGCGCACATGCGATTTGCCCGCCGCCGCCCCGTTTCCTGCTATACTCGCCGCCATCACCAACCCCGACGGGAGAAGTTTCATGAAATCCCTGCTGATTGACGCGGACAAGTGCACCGATTGTCTGCAGTGCGAAATGGCCTGCTCGTTTGAGAACGAGGGCGTGTTTAATCCGGCGCGGTCGCGCATCAAGGTGTTTGAGTTTGAGCACGGGCGGCGCGCCGTTCCGTACACCTGCACCCAGTGCGACGAGGCGTGGTGCCTGCACGCCTGCCCGGTGGAGGCCATCACCATCAACGCCGCCACCGGCGCCAAGGAGGTGAACGCCGAGGTGTGCGTCGGTTGCAAGGTATGCACCATCGCCTGCCCGTTCGGCACCGTGAACTACAACGAGGACACCGGCAAGGTTGTCAAGTGCGACCTGTGCGGCGGCGACCCGCAATGCGCGGCGGTCTGCCCCACCGGCGCCATCACGTACGTGGACGCCAACTGGACCGGCTACCAGCGCATGCGCGATTCCGCTGTGCGCGCCGACGGGGGTGCATCATGAGTTGGCAGGGCAAGGTTCTGCGCGTCAATCTCAGCGCCGGCACCGCCGAGCCTGAGCCGCTCAACCTGGACTGGGCCGGCGAGTTTCTCGGCGAGCGCGGTCTGGCCACCAAATACCTGTGGGAGAACATGGATCCCAAGGCCGACCCCATGGGTCCGGACAACGTGCTCATCTTCGCCACCGGTCCGCTCACCGGCACCATGGCCTCCACCAGCGGCAGGTACGCCGTGGTCACCAAGGGCCCGCTCACCGGCGCCATCGCCTGCTCCAACTCCGGCGGCAAGTTCGGCGCCGAGCTTAAGTTCGCCGGCTACGACCTGCTCATCGTGGAAGGCCGCGCCGCCAGCCCGGTCTACCTGCACATTCAGGACGGCGATGTCCGCATCCTGCCGGCCGAGGAGTTGTGGGGCCAAACGGTGTGGTACACCGAGGACTGGATTAAGCAACGCCACCAGGACCCGCTGACCAAGGTCGCCGGCATCGGCATCGCCGGCGAGCGCGGCGTCTACTACGCCTGCGTGGTCAACGACCTGCACCGCGCCGCCGGCCGCAGCGGCGTGGGCGCGGTGATGGGGAGCAAAAACCTGAAGGCGGTGGCGGTGCGCGGCAGCGTCGGCGTCACCGTCAAGCAGCCGAAAAAATTTCTTGAAGTGGTGCGCGACACCCACAAAATGCTGGCTGAGAGCAACGGCCGCAAGGGCCTCACCAAATACGGCACCAACGCGATGATGGACAACATGCAGAATTTCGGCGGCCTGCCGACGCGCAACTTCCGCGAGGTGCAGTTTGAGGGCTACGACAAAATCGACGCCAAGGCGATGATGAAGCCCAACGCCCGCGGCCACACCAACCTGCTCACCAACAAAGCCTGCTTCGGCTGCACCATCGCCTGCGGCCGCATCGCCCACATTGACCAGGAGCACTTCACCATCGTCAACCGCAAGGAATACTGGCACGCCTCCGGCGGGCTGGAATACGAGACCGCCTACGCTTTCGGCCCGGTGGTCGGCGTGTCCGACATTGACGCGCTCACTTTCGCCGGTTTTCTGATGAACGAGCACGGCATGGACCCGATTTCTTTCGGCGTCACCCTGGCCGCGGCCATGGAGTTGTTTGAGGACGGCGTGCTCACCACCGAGGACACCGACGGCATCCCCCTCACCTTCGGCAACGCCGAGGCGCTGACGGTGATGGCCGAGAAAACCGGCAGGCAGGAGGGCTTCGGCAGGATTCTCGGCCTCGGCAGCAAGCGCATGTGCGAGAAGTTCGGCCGCCCGGAATTGTTCATGGGCGTCAAGGGCCAGGAGTTCGCCGGCTACGACTCGCGCGCGTTGCAAGGCATGGGCCTCGGCTACGCCACCAGCAACCGCGGCGCCTGCCACCTGAAGCACGACATGTTCACCGAGGACATGGAGGACCAGAGCGGCAACGGCAAGGCCGAGCCGTGCAAAAAGTCGCAGGACCGCGTCGCTTTCGTGGACAGCACCGGCCTGTGCCTGTTCACCGACGGCACCTGGGCCACCGAGGACTACGGCCGCCAACTGGAGGCGGCCTGCGGCGGCGACTGGCCGCTGGAGCGGCTGCTGGCCATCGGCGAGCGCACGTGGAATCTGGAGCGCAGTTTCAACCTCAAGGCCGGCCTCACCAAGGCCGACGACACCCTGCCGCCGCGCCTGCTGAACGACCCGGCGCCGTCCGGCACCGCCAAGGGCAAGGTGTGCGAGTTGGACAAGATGCTGCCGGAGTACTACGCCGCGCGCGGCTGGAACGCCGACGGCGTGCCGACGCCGGAAACCCTGGCGCGGCTCGGCCTCGGCTGAGCGGCGGTGAGGGTGAGGCCATGACCCGCCACCTGATTCTCGGCAGCGGCCCGGCCGGCATCATCGCCGCCGAAACCCTGCGCCGCACCGACCCGCAGTGCGAAGTCACCGTCATCGGCGACGAGCCGCAGCCGCCCTACTCGCGCATGGCCATTCCCTACCTGCTGGCCGGCAACATCGGCGAGGACGGCACCCGCCTGCGCCATTCCCCGGGCCACTACGACGACCTCGGCATCGCGGTTAAACAGGGCCGCGCCACCGCCGTCGATTCCGCCGCCCGCACCGTCACCGTGGACACCGACGGCGCCGCTTCCACAGTCGCCTACGACAAACTGCTCATCGCCACTGGCGCCCGGCCGACCGCCCCGGCCATTCCCGGCATGGACCTGGATGGCGTGGCCAACTGCTGGACCATGGCCGACGCCCGCCGCATCATCCGGCGCGCCGCCCCGGGCAGCGACGTGGTGCTGATGGGCGCCGGCTTCATCGGCTGCATCATTTTGGAGGCCTTGGCGGCGCGCAAGGTGAACCTCACGGTGGTGGAAATGGCGCCGCGCATGTTGGCGCGCATGATGGACGACACCGGCGCCGCCATGATGCGCAGGTGGTGCGAGGCCAAAGGCGTCACCGTGCACACCGGCACCGCCGTTGCCGGCATCGCCAAGGATGGTGAACGCCTCACCGTCACCATGGATGGCGGCGCAACCATCACCGCCGGCCTGGTGGTTTGCGCCACCGGCGTGCGCGCCAATGTGGACTTCCTCGACGGCAGCGGCATCACCGTGGACGACGGCATTGTGGTGGACCAAAACCTGCAAACCAACATCAAGGGCGTCTACGCCGCCGGCGATGTCGCCCAAGGCCCCGACTTCTCCACCGGCCGGACTGCGGTGCACGCCATCCAGCCCACCGCCAGTGAGCACGGCCGCATCGCCGCGCGCAACATGGCCGGCCGCGCCACCGGCTACGGCGGCAGCTTGTCCATGAACGTGCTGAACACGCTGGGGCTGGTGTCCAGTTCTTTCGGCCTGTGGGACGGCACCGACGGCGGCGAGCGCGCGACTTTGGTGGGCGAGGACGACCACCGCTACCTGCGGCTTGAGTTCAAGGACGACCGCCTGGTGGGCGCGCTGGCCCTCGGCCTCACCCTGCACATCGGCGTCATCCGCGGCCTCATCCAAACCAAAGTGCGGCTCGGCAAATTCAAAAAGGAATTAATGCGCGACCCGCACCGCATCATGCACGCCTACCTCGCGCAAACCCAGGGCGTGATTGCCTGAGTGAAAATCACCGTCAAAGCCAGCGGCATCCTCGGCGAACACATCCCGGGCGGCCCCATGAGCGTGCCGCAAAAAACCCTCAGCGTCGCCGCCTTCCTGGGCCAACTCCCCCTGCCGCCGGATTTGCCGTGCATGGTTTCGGTCAACAACACCCTGGTGCCCAAGGCCATGCACCGGGAGAGGATGCTGAACGACGGTGACGAGGTGGTGGTGATGCCGCCGCTTAAGGGGGGGTGAATTGGAATTGGTGATGGTGGCGGCTTGCGCCATTCTTTTCTCGCCCATTTAACCCTGCCCGAAAACTCCATAATGAACAAAACGCGCAGCGCCGCGGCCGGGGAATTCGTGCTATAAACCGATTCACGGGCGCGAAACCGCGCCAAC